>DAOWED010000138.1 GCA_030638685.1 Candidatus Heimdallarchaeota archaeon
AATGCAGTCATCAAACAATCAAAGCAATTTGAAATGGTTCGAGGATATTATAATTGTAGTTGAGACTCGTTTGAATCCTACTGAAGAAAAACAGAAACTACTTGATATCTTTACCTTTCTTCTTCCTGGGAAAGAAGTTTTGGAAGATGAACGAAAGGATGGTCTTTACCTTTATGCTACTGCTGAAGGTCTTCATCCATTGGATCATTTTCGTTCTATTATTGAGCGATTATTTTTACTAGATACTACTCGTCAAGTTTTCTTTCATTCAATTTTGGGAAATAAAACCACCCTTTACTTGAGCAAAAATGCTGCCTCAATGGGTCGTTTTTCTTTCCTTGAACGAGATAATCAACCTCCTTTAGGAGCAATTTACTTCACTCTTATTTCCGGTAATCTTGAACAAGTAATAGATTATGTCGCTCCCAGAACTGTTAACGGTGAACCCGTTTTTTCTCCCGACACTTTGCTTGAATAATTTATGATTTTCTGTGATAACTATGTCTTGGTCAAATATCGTTCTCCCATTAGCTGGTAATCTTTTAATCCTCTATTTAGGTATTTCTCTGGGTCTTCTTTTCAAAAAATCTCGCATCTACAATCAAACAGTTGAGGAGCGAGTTGTTCAATTTGTTATTTTTATTGCATTCCCCCTTCTTATTTTAAGAGCTATGCTCAGTATCCCTGAAGGCGAAGACCTTCTTTTATTATCCATTATTTTATTGGCTTTGATTGTAGTTGGTTTGAATTGGTTTATTCAATCAAGATATCATTCATTAAATAAGAATGTTCTTTCTTCACAGTCTGAAGGTGCAGAAATAGCTTGTTCAGCATTCCCTAATTCATTGAATCTTCCTTTCCCAATTATTATTGCTTTAATTGGGGATGATGGATTAATCGCTGCTTCAATCTTTGTAGTTTCCATTATGATTTTACAGAACACTTTGGGTGTTTACATTGGCATAAAATATGGTTCTAAAGAGAACCCTTCCAAGATTGAGATTATAGCTTCTACTTTTAAGCTCCCTTTGACTTGGGCAATCGTTGCTGGTGTTTTTCTTCGCATCTTCATCGGTCATCATACCTTTGAGGCAGCATCTGTAGACTACATTCAATCCTTCTTGATTTTTGTCACCTTACTAGTGGTTGGTTTCAACCTTGAGCTTATTTCTCCCAAGAAACTCTTTAGTTCTGTTTCCATAAGAAGAGTTTCAGTGCTTCGTTTCTTAATTGCTCCATTAGTAGCTTTAATTTATTTCTGGATACTTCGCTACTCATCTAACGTGATGGTTCCTCTTTTTATACAGGTAATGGCTCCTCCAGCTATAAATAACGCCATTTATGCCAAACATTTTGGTTATGATGTTAAACTTACAAGTCAATTCATTGCGGTGTTAACCTTCATTTATCTCCTTTTTCTTCCAATTCAGTTGGCATTAATCTATTTGGCGTGGCTGTAGAGTTATCAACTCTACTATTGTTTTTTTAAGATAATTCTAAAATTTTACTTAGTTAGCCAGCTTTTTTCCCAAGATCCCTTCCTTGGAGTAAGGATTAATCCGTCTTCCGCAATTATAACCTTCTCATACTTTTCCTTGACTTTCTTTTCTGCCTTCCTTCTATCTCTTATTCGAGACGAAAGATGAGTAATTACCAGTTGCTTCACTTGAGCTTTTTGTGCTACTTCCACAGCGTCATTTATTGTTGAATGATGGTATTTGGAAGCTAACTCTTCCTGCCCAATATCGAAAGTTCCATCATGAATGAGTATATCGGCATTGTTTGCCTCCTTGATTACACTTTCACAAGGACGCGTATCTCCACTGTAAACGATTTTTAAGCCAGGGGAACGATCAACCACTTGCTCTGGAAGTATTTCTTTTCCTTCCCACTCTACCTTTTCACCTGCCTGTAATCTTCCCCAAAGTTCTCCTTTTGGCACACCTAGTTTTTCAAGCTCTTCTAGTTTCATTTTCCCTCTATAGTCGGGCGTATGAATGCTAATTCCATAAGAACCGGGCCAATGATCCACTTCAAAGAACTTAACCTTTGTTTCTCCTATCTGACTCTCCCATGCTTCTTCTATTTCTAGTAGTTCCAGTGGGTAACTAATTCTTCCTCCAAAAATTTCAAAAAAGGTTAAAACAAGGTTTTTCACCCCTTTCGGTCCTATTATGGACACTTTCCTTTTTCGTGATGTGAGTTCTAGTGAAGCTAAGAAGCTAGGAATACCATTTGCATGGTCTGCATGAAGATGTGAGCATAGAATAACTATCTCTTTTCCAATACCCACTTTGTTCCATAACAGTGGATACTGTGTTCCATCACCCATTTCACATATGAAAGTCCTTGCCGGGGTATTGATAACTATACATGATTGAAAGCGATTACTTGAGGGCATTGCTGCTCCTGTCCCCAAAAAAACAATTCTACTTATTTCATTCATAATCTCATTGCTCCAAAATGTCGAGTTAATGATCCATGTACTTGTTGATAGGAACTCATCACAAGTTTATAACCGTATTTTTCTGCAAGAAGAGGTAGGTTAAACTCCTTTGGTACAGCTACTCCTATTCTTTTAGGTTTTATTTCCCACGATTGAATTTCTTCTAAGAATTGTTCAAATAATATTTTAGAGGTTGTTCTTCCTTTTTCTCCGACAGGAATGACTGCTCTGTCATAGGGTGGATCCGTAGCTATTACATAATTTTCCTTTGCACGTATTGGTAAGTTAAGTGCTGTTCCTTTAACTATTTCTGCTAATCCACTCCCACTCTCTTGAATGTTTTTAGCTGCCCCTCTTGCAATTAATCTATCTATTTCTACTCCCATTGATTGTACCCCCATTCTTTCGGCTTCAATTATTATTCCTCCTACTCCACAGAACGGGTCAATTAACATTTCCCCTTTTCTTGCCCCACTTAAGTTAACTATCACTTTAGCAAATGATGTTCTCATTGTCCCGGTCTGAAAATGGCTCTATCAAAAGCTCTTCTTTCTTCCTCTCTGTTTATTATTCCCAAGTAATTTATTCCCACAAAGATTTTTCCAAAACAGATTTCTAGAATAATCTCTACTTCCGGTGCTGTTAGGCTTACTTCTGCTTTCTCCCATCTTCCTTTAATTATTGCTCCTACCACTCTTTCAATCTTATTTGTTGGAACTTTCTTATCGAGTTCAAACGAGTAATAAGCCTTCACTTTAAATGTACGAACCTTTGTTATTTCCCAAGGAGGAAATGTGATTTCATCAATGATTTTTTTATATTCCTCTATCGTTTGAAAAGAGGGACTCTCTCCTAAGCTTTCTATCACTCTAATGCTTAACCCCGTTCTTTTCAAGTAGAATTTTAGGAAACTCTTTTTTTCCTTTTCTTGCACTTTTACTTGTATGATTACTTTGTTTTTTAGCTCTATCTCTGCTTTTGGGTCAAAAATTTCAATTATTGATCGTGCTTCAATTAACGCTACCTCTGGGAACTTACCATTTAGTTTAATGTAGTAGCTTGATTTGGCTGTATTATTTGATCCCATTCTCTTCAAAAACTCTGTATATAGGAGCTAATTTTTTCAGTTAAATCAATTTTGGAATAAGTTGTTGGTATAGAATTACTGCTTACAAAATGAGCTACCTTGGGTACTATTGTTTCTTCTAGCTCTTCTGGTCGAAGGTGTGTTATATGTGAGACGCAGACTGAAACTTCTTCTGCACCCTTTGAATAAAGCAAATCAATTGTCGCAACCATTGATCCTCCAGTAGCTATGATGTCATCTACAATCAACACTTTCTTTCCTTTTACTGAGATTTCTGGCTCTTTAGTTTGTGTTTTGTTTGTTACCGGATCTCTTTTTTTAACTAGTGCAGAAGCGCCACAACCTAATATTTCTGCCACATCTTGAGCTCTTTTAAGTGCTCCTTGATCGGGTCCAAGAATAAGATCCTCTTCAGAAAGGAAGGAGCCAAAAAATTCAGCTACTTCTTTTTCAAGGGTTAGATTTTGGGAAATGAGTTTCTGTGAATCTAGAACAGCTGGATTATGAATATCACAAACAGCTAAATGAGTGGCTCCGGCAGAGTAAAGCAGTTTTTGGACTAAGAATGAGTTAGCTACTTCTCCTTTAAGTACCACTCGATCAGATCTAGAATACCCAAAATAAGGACTAATGACATGAATCTTTTCAGCACCATTTTCAGAAGCTGCAGTGCAAAGCATGAGTAACTCCATAAGATTATCATTTTGAGGAAAGTATGTAGATTGAATGATAAACACTTCTTCAGGTAAAGGTAATGGCTCAATCAATCTGCAATAATATTCGCCATCTACAAACCTTTTATCTACCGTTTGAACTTGTTCCCTCTTCAATTTACGAGCAATATTATCTCCAAAGATTTTAGAAGTTGAACCTGAAATAAGCATGTTTTCAAATAGCCTTTTTTTATTATTAATCTTTTTTCTGAAGACTTTGAGATACAATAATAATCAACTCCGAATAATTAGTTTGAGAGAATAACTGAAGTGACCTCATAGATATGAATATATTCTGATTGCCTATTTCACGGAAAACTTATTTATAGTTGGGTTTTAAAATATAGTTTGATACAAACTTTACCTCCTATGAATTCGAAAAATCTTAACAATTGCTGCTCTGAGGACTACTTAATGACAAATGAACCTAATAAATCCAATGATCATAAAACTAATGATACAAAAACTAAGGATCAAAAACCCCCCGTTGAGAGAGAGACATTATCGGTTGTTTTTATCGGACACAAACCCACATTGAGTTATGTTTTAGTTGCTGTCACTATTTTATCAAAGAACAAAACTTGTACTATAAGAGCTAGGGGAAGAGCTATTTCAAAAGCAGTAGATGTGGCTGAAATAACCAAAAGAAAATTCCTAAGCGAAATGGTCAAATTAGCTGATATTCAAATTGGCAGCGAAGATGTCACAAGCGATAGAGGTCAAAGAACAGTAAGTACGATTGATATTGTTCTTGAAAGAACCGATTAATTTTGCTCATTTCTTTTCGGACTTATTATTGTCATAAGCAACTCTGACTATTTTTGGGGAAAGAACCGCTACTGCAGAAGAAAGGCATTCTTTAGCCTTCCATAACCTTTTGTAAAAAACTCCTTCACTTGCCACTCCTGCTTCTTGTCTTGCTTGAGTAAGCTGGGTTACTGCTTCTTCCAATCTTCCTTTGATAGTTTCTGGAATTTTAACTATCGTTAGAGTCTTCAAGTACCTTTTCTTCCAGAGATCTTTTGTACTTTCAATCACTGGAAAACCTCCTCCAAAACGAATTTGAGAAGTCAAGAGAGCAATTTTACTCCTTGCATCCCATATTTGTTTGTGAAATGTTCTTTGATTGCTTTTTGTAAGTTCATCAATAATACTTCTAACAGTCTTAACTACTTCATCAATTGTTTTTTTGCGATAATTGGACTTTTTAAGCTCTTTTAGTGCTTTTTCATCAAGAACCATTTTGATTTCACCACGGGATAGATTATTTTTTTCTAGAGCTAATTAATAGCTTTCCTTGTACGATACTAAAGTGCTACCGGTAATTAAAGTATCAGCAACTGTCCTTATACTTAAGGAATGCGGTCAGCCAAGCAGGTGAACCTAGTACAAATGACGAATATTGTTTTGCCCAGTTTTCATCCGATAAGTATAATTCTTTTATTCTCTTTTCATTAAAGTCTAGCAAACGATCTCCTTCTAGAAGAGGTAAAGTATTTTCCCTTTCCAATAAAAATAGAAGTAGTTCTTCTTTCATATCTTTCTTTTCTAATCTTAGCTTGACCCAGAGATGTTCTTCTTTTACAAAAGGCCCATCGATTATTTCAGATAGTTTTTTTGAATATTTTTCAAGAAAGTTTGAAACATGTGATGAACCAACTGGAGGTCCCCTTCTTTCAATAAAATCTGCTTGATCACCAAAATTAATGAAAAAACCCCAGAAGTCCTTTGTAACCCAAGGAACACATCTGTAAAGATTGAGATTATTGTTTTTGCAATGAGTGCTGAATTTTGAAGCTAATCGCTGGAGTTTTCCCCAAAGAGCATCGTCAAGAATTTCTTTTCTACGAGCTGATAATATAATCTCTTGGTCTACTTGTCTCTCCTGTAATTCTTCAAAGGGAACCTTTTCTTTTACAATCTCAAAAAAGAATGCACTTGGTTTACTTAGAAAAATCTTTGCCGCAAGAATAGTTTCTGAGAGAGTTTCTGGCTTTAATGCTGCTGCGACATTACGTAAACTATCTGTAGGGTCCTTGACAATAAGTTTCTTCTCTTCAAAATCTAACTCTATTCTTGCTTCTTTTTCTTCTGAAATATGAGGTGTTCTTTTCGTTAAACCTTCTAATGTTTTAATAAATGAACCATAGTGAAGAATTAGTAGTTCACATAAGTATCCACTAAAACCACTTACAGGTATTTGTGCCCCGTAGGTATTTATTGCTTTGAAGAATTGCTTGAGCAGTAAAACTTCCTTCTTTTGCTCCTCTTCTAAATTATTTTTGATAAAAATTGTATGATCTGGGGTTCTATCTACTGCTGAAATGATTTTCTCTCTTTTTCGGATAAAACAAGGAACAATATCTATCTCTACTTCATTAAATCTTAGAAAGATGTAGGGGTGTGTTGCATATCTTTTTTCTGAAAAGAAATCTCCTTTATCCTCAAGGTTTGCCACAAGCACTTCTCTTATTTTATTGACAATCATAGGAATTTTTTCTAATTCAATCTCATCCGGATCTAGCACAAAAAAGATATCAAGGTCTCTACTTTCACTTAACCAAGTATCTTTTTCGAAAGAACGAACTCTTAATACATCTGCTTGAAGACCTACTGTTTTGCATGCTACTGATGTTTCTTCAACAAGAAATCTACTAAGCTTGTCCAGTTTTACTCGTTCTTCTTGCCTTGGTTCAATCCTCTTGAGCACATCAGACAATAGTTGAGTTATTTTATC
The DNA here is from genome assembly GCA_030638685.1 of Candidatus Heimdallarchaeota archaeon. GTDB lineage: Archaea > Asgardarchaeota > Heimdallarchaeia > Heimdallarchaeales > DAOWED01 > DAOWED01. The sequence continues at coordinate 6,984 of DAOWED010000138.1, forward strand.
GTTACTAATTTCAGTGTTCCTCCCTTAATCTATCTTAGGATAAACTTCTATATCCTGATAAATTGGTCCTTCAGGGGTAAGAGTTGATACAATTAAAGCAATTTCGTGAACTTCAAAATTTCCAAAGAGATGGTCTTGATAATCATTAATTATTCGAACGATAGCTTCGATATGGGCTTTTCCAGTTCCTTTTCTATGTTTAACTCTTCCAATTGTTAAATGAGGGTGGAACTTACGCTTTTCTTTTGCAAAACCTACTTGATAGAGGAGGCTATCTATTTCTTTTTGGACAGAGATTAATTCTTCTGCTCCTTCAGTGATGGAAAGGATTAATGTTCTTGGATAATTAACTTTAGGGAAAGCAGTTGCTCCTTTTAGAAGGGCTGTAAAAGGGTTAATCTTAAGATTAGCTAGTGAACCTTTAATTTCATTTATTTGTTTCATCGTTACATCTCCGAGAAATTTCATTGTTAAGTGCAGATTAACTGATTTTACTTGTTTTACAGCTTTGATTTCATTGAAATTTTTTTGGAAAAGAGTTATTTCATTGATCGTTTCAGTATTTGATAGCTTGATTCCAATAAAAACTCGATGCGTCTCGGATTCCATAAGTTAATTGATGATCGGTTGTTTTTATCTTTTGTTGAATCATTGGATTCTATGTTTATTAATTACTAAAACTTTGACCTATCATCTCTAGAGTGGAACCTAAAGCGTCAATATCCTCTTTTGTATTGTATAAATGCACTGAGGCTTGAATTAATCCATCAGGAGCAATTTTTGAAGTGAACGGATGAGCACACATTAGACCACTTCTTAGGCTTATTTTTTTCACTTCCTCGAGAAGCATACTAACATCATGAGGATTGATCTTCTTCATCTTGAAGCTTATCCTATTGAAAAAAGAAGAGTAATCATTGTATGGTTTTATTATTTCAATATAAGGATTAGTTGTTAATTCATCCAATAGCTGAGAGGTCAAGCTTTGCACGTGTTTTTCAATTTTATTAAGTCCAAAATCAGATAGAAATTCCAAACTTGCAGATAAGCCGGCCACTCCCCATGAATTAAGAAGTCCCGGTTCAAACCCTTCAGGGAAGGGAGAGGGTTTAACTTCGTCTAGCTCAACATCTGCAACAGAGCCAGCTCCTGTAGTAATAGGCACAAGAGTATTACTGAGGTCCTTTTTCATAAGAATAGTAGCCGTTCCAGGAGGACCTAATAATCCTCTCGCCCCATCCATGACAACCGCGCTTAAATTAGGTAACCTATCAAATGATAATTTCTGATAACCAGCTAGAGATGTCCAGTCCACGATAAGTTTTATTTGTTCCTCCTCTGCTTTTTCAAGAATTCCCTCCAATTTTCTTTTATTTCCTAGAGTAGAAGGCATTATCGAAAGACAGATCGCTTTTGTTTTATTGGTTATTTTCTGAATAATAGAGGGTTCTAACTCAGTTTCTTCAGCCAGTTTACTATATTTTATCTCTACTCCCCATCTTCTATTAATTGTTAAGATTGGTCCCAGCATAGAGTGATGTTCCACCTCTGAAGTTATTATCTCATCTCCTTTTTGCCAGTTTATTGCCTCGAGAATATTAGTTATTGCAGAATCAGCTGAGCTTTGAATTGCAACTTGTTCTTGTTTACAATCAAACATCTTTGAGGTTATTTTCCTGAAATTATTCTGAATCAAAGTACTGATTGTTCCGCCTTTATGTAATCCTCTTCTAACATTGCCTGGTAAGGATCTAGCTGTTTCCAAGACCGCGTCAATCGCTATTTTAGGAGAGGCTCCTTGAGTAGCAGAATCCAAATAAATTTCATCAGAAGCAAAGCTTGGAAAATCGTCTAATAACCGCACAATGAATCATAACTCCAACAAATAATAAAAGTAACGAATTAATCTGTTTGATTACAAAGGTCAATAATCATTTCTTTGCCTTTGACTTTTCCATATGCACAAAAACCAAGTTTAAGCCATTTTTCATAGATTTTGTCTCCCTCTTTCTCCGTCTGCCCTTTTAATTCAGCAAAATAAAGCGAAAGAATTGTTAAGTGTGAAACGATAAGTATTTTTTTCTGGGGGTATTTTTCTTCAAGTTCTTTCAGTGCTTCTTTGAACCTTCTAAGCCCTTCATTAGCTGTTTCTCTTCCCTTATAACTATAATTCCAATCTTTAAACATTTCTGACCTGTAATTGTAAAACTCTTTTTCATCTTTGATTGGCTCCTTATCACTCCCTATCTCACCCAATCTAGGCTCTGTAATTATTTTAAGTCCCAAAAAATTGGCTAGTGGCTTAGCTGTTTCTTGAGCCTTTTTTTCAGAAGAACAAGCAACGACCTCTATTTCTCTAAAAAATTTAATAGACTTTAGCTTTTCGCTTTGTTTTCTTCCTATTTTTGATAATGGCCATTCTTTGGCAATTATTGAAAGATTCATCTTTGTTTCAGCGTGTCTTAAAAGGTAAAAAGCTTGTTTCATTATCTTTCTGGATGTTTTTTATCTTTTTAATTCCTTGTTTTTCTTCTTTTTGAAAATTAACAATTCTAATTAATTAGCTATATAAATTTACTTATCGCTTCTCAAACGATTTCATTAAAACATCTTAAATATTTTCAACATAGTTGCTAATCATGTTAACTAGAACTAAATATTCAATATGTGCTTTAGTGGCAGTTATTCTGCTTTCAGGCACAGTTCATGTAACGGGGTTGATTCACTGGGAAGATGATTTTACTACAGATTCTGATGAGTGGACCTTTGACTCTTATGATACGGAAACATCCAACAATCCGATTACTTCTGATTTTCAGATAACTGATGGAGTTCTTAAAGCTCCAGATGTAGAGGAATCAGGTGAAATGAATGCTGCTTATCATGCATCTACTATATCAACAGGTAATTGGAGTTATGATTGGTATGTACCTGAAGATGAGATAGTTTATGATTCATTCAATTTCATGTTTACTGATCATTCTACTGATATGAATTTTACCGGCTTCACCGAGCGACAGTTAAATCTAACTGGTTATGGTATTGTTTTTGATGCTGAACGACCTCAAATTAGGTTATTCAAATGGTTAGTACTTTCTGATACTGTAACTACTAACTATGCTAACCTTGCTTCTGTAAATTCATTTTCAAGTGAGCCAATAGCTGGGTTGCATCATATTGATATTACCAGAAATGCTGATGGAGTAATTCAAGTATATCTTGATAAAGAATTAAAGATTAAAACTGCAGATACTACACATTCAACGAGTGAGTATTTCTATTGGGGATCTTTTAAAGGAGATTCGTATATAGATAATTTAGTTGTTTCAGATCAAATTGTTGAACCTGATCCAACTGATTTTTTTTAGGTTAAATGGTGTGTGAGCTGATTGGCTACTTCTGACAGTGACTGCAGTAAACCGTGGATCGAGAGCCCAGTTTTATTTCCTTTAAGGGTTGCTGGCAGATTGTACAGGGTAAGCCGG
>DAOWED010000100.1 GCA_030638685.1 Candidatus Heimdallarchaeota archaeon
GCTATCACTAAAGCAATTTTTCTAAAATCTTAAGTTTTTGCAAAAAGTTACTCGTGAATTTTTTTGAATTCTCTTTACTGAGTAACATGTTTTTTCTTTTCATAATATCAGAAATTATCAGAAATGATTCGAGTTAAGTTGAGTTAAATTGCTCTAGAAATCTCAAGATCTGACTAATTACTTCTTGGTTTTTCTTTTCTGTAGCAAGTAAATGTGTTCCCCCTTCGATCCAGTTTAATTCTTTCTTATCTGAAGAAATACCCTTTAGAAACTTTTCACCGGACAAGAAAGGAATAAGTTCATCTTCATCTCCTTGAAGAATTGAAACTGGAGTTGTAACTTCATGAAGGTTTTTTTTCACATCTTTAATTAATTTTAATGTTTCAAATGATGCAGAAACACTCCATTTTGTATAGGCAAATAATTTTTTTTCACGATAATACTCTTTTGCTCCTTTTTCTTTGGGAATAGTTTTTATGAATGGTTTAAGGATGTAGAGGGCCATTTTATTAATTTTTGTAAAATCATAAGGAGTTGATAAAAGGACTATCCCATCAAGATTAAGTACTTGTGCTGCTTTAAGTGCCAAAAGACCTCCCATGGACTGACCTACTATAATTACTTTCTTTGAAACTTTTTTTATTTCTTCATAACAATTCTTCACTTCATCTAACCAGTCATTCCGAGAGATAATGTGAAGATCTTCAACTTTCGTTCCGTGTCCAGGTAGTAAAGGAGCTATAATATTGTGGTTTGTTTCTTTTTCAAAATAGGAGAATAAAGTATGCATGTGAGTTGTTGAGGCAGAGAGACCATGAATAAGTATCAGTCCTATTTCTCCATTTCTAAGAAGTTTAATCTTAGTAGGTTTTTCCCAGTCAAGTATCATCTAAGATCACCATTTAGAATTGTTTTTTAACTTATCCAATTCGTCAAAAGATGCAAAAATTGGATCGTAGAGTAATTCATTTACTGTTTCAGTGTCCTTTAGACCGAGTCCAGTGATGGGTAACAATATTTGTTCAGAAGAATCAATCATTCCTCTTTCAACAGCAACAATTAATCCAGCAAGACCGGCCACTCCACTCGGTTCTGCAAAAAGACCCTCTTGACGAGCAAGAAGTTTATGAGCCGTTACTATCTGTTCTTCTGTTACTGCAAGAGCTTGACCCTTTCCTTCATATAACCAATGAATTGCTGCATCTCCATCCCATGGGTGAGGGTCAGCAAGTCCTCCCGCGATGGTTTGGTATTTTTTCATCCAATCTTCTACTTCATCAGGTGTTTTACTTTTCTCGAAGGCGTGAACGATGGGAGGACATTCAGAAGCTTGTATACAAAACGGTTTAGGTATTTCATTGACTAACCCCATCTGCTTAAATTCATCCATTCCCTTCATAGTTCCACCAAGAAGGCCTCCACTACCAGTTGGGAAAAAGACTTTATCAAAAGAAATATTATTCTCTCGAGAATATTCGATTATTTCGTAACCTAAGGTTTTTGTGCCCTCAAATTGGAAGCAATTGAATGGTCCAAAAGAGGGGCAAGGGGTCCAGCCATAATTATCGATAGCCATCTGTAAAAGTCTGGTTGTTGGATCTTCTACCTCTCCTTCTCTCTTTCTACCTCTGATAACTTTTGCTCCTAATAATAACAAGTGAGCTAGTTTTCCTTTGGGAACATTATCCGGAACAAAAACCACTGCTTGTAGCCCTAAATGAGCTGCATAGGTTGAAAGTGCTGCAGCAGCATTTCCTGAGGAAGCAGCTGTTACTGTTTTTGCGCCCATTTCTTTCGCTCTAGCTACTCCAACTGAGATGGGTCTGTCTTTAAATGACCCTGAAGGATTAATCATTTCATTTTTTAAGAAAAGGTTGGGCAAACCTAGTTTTTTACCTAATCGTCTTGCATGGATTATCGGAGTATTTCCTTCCCCTAATGAATAATATTCGTTAGAGTTAGCAAGTGGGAGCAGTTCCTTATATTTCACAAAGGGGTTATTTTTTCTAACCCCTAGCTCTTCCCAAGTTAAAATTTCTCTTACTTTCTCAAGGTCAAAGGTAAAATTTATTCTCATACCACACCCATCATTAACTGGGCAAGTTTGAAAAGAATATTCTTTCCCACAAGAGCAAGCTATTTTTTCAAGATATGGATGATCCTTCATTGTTAATTTATAGTAGCAGCTCTGCTGAATTTAAAAGTTACTTAACAGCATAAAATTTCAAAAAACTATAAAATAGTAATATAAAATTAAGATAGGAGGGGTATACAACTGTTGCATATTTCTTGATTAATCTTGTGTAAACTTATACATTTCATAATTTTATTCACTTTTATAACTTTTAGAGTCCTCCGTCTTTCTATGTTTAAAAAGTAAGAAGATCAAGTAAAATATGAGCTAAAGTGTCTGGAATAATTCGTAAAAGGAAAAGAGCATACAAGACAGAGCTTAAACCTAACAACGAGCAAAAGACACATTTAAGGATGCATGCGGGGACAGCTAGAGTAGCTTATAATTGGGGACTAGCTTACAGAAAGGAACTTTATGATCATAAGAAGGAAACAATTAATTCTATTGGTCTACATAAAGAACTTAACAAGCTCAAGAAGAAAGAATTTGAGTGGATGTATAAAGTTTCCAAATGTTCCCCACAAGAAGCATTAAGAGATTTAGATAAAGGATTCATTAGCTTCTTTGCTGGAAGAGCTAAATATCCTAAATTCAAGAAAAGAAAAACAACGGTTGGTGGATCATTTAGACTAACAGGAACTATTAAGATCTGGTCAGATAAGATACAATTACCTAGGTTAGGAAGAATAAGACTAAAAGAAAAGAATTACCTACCCAAGAAAAAACATATTCTTTCTGTTACTGTTTCTTCAAAGGCTGGAAGGTGGTTTGTATCGGTTTTAGTAGAAGAAGAATACGTAGTCCCCCTAAATAATAACCCTGCAGATGGAGTAGACTTAGGGATAAAAGAATTAGCCATAACATCCGATGGGACAGTTTTTGCTAACCCTAAGGCCCTACCTAAAAAGCAAAAAAAAGCTCAAAAGGCAACAAAGAGCATTCACAAGGACAAAAAAGGGCTCTAAGAATCGTAAGAAAGCAGCCATGAAATTACAAAAAACTCATTTTAAGATCAGTTCTATTCGTTCTGATGCCATCAACAAAGCAACAAGCTATCTGGCGAAAACCAAGTCAGTGATAGTGTTGGAAGATTTGAATGTCAAAGGAATGATAAAGAATCATAAATTAGCTTTAGTCTTAAGTGATGCCAGTTTTGGAGAATTCAGACGACAAATGGAATACAAGACACAATGGTATGGTTCTCGGATTCTTTATGCTGATCGCTTCTTCCCGAGCAGTAAAATGTGTTCTTCTTGTGGGACAAGCAAAAAAGACCTTATCCGCTCAGATAGACTCTTTATCTGTAATACTTGTGGTCTTAAAATTGACCGTGACTTTAATGCTTCACTTAATCTCCTCCATCTCGCCGGGAGTTCCTCGGAGAGTTTAAACGCTTGTCTGAGACGAGAGGTTACAGAGTAACCCTTGATGGTTTCTCAGTGCTCGTCAATGATGCAGGAATCGAACATTGAACAAAATGTATAAACACAAGTTCAGATAAGTTTCGAAGAACGGAATTGTTGACAACAACTATAAAAGTGCTAGTCTCCTCTTGCAAAAAGTTGAGGCATAATTATTCCGGAAGCTAATATTAACCAGCCTATAGATTGAATTAACCCTAATACTGCTAAGAGAAAGTCACTCCATGTTATTACAGCCAAAATAATTGCTTGTAATAATAATATTACAGCTCCACCGTATGAAACCAGTTGAATTCTTGCTCTTACAATTTTTGGAGAGTTTTCCATTGCTTTTTGAATAGATGTCCAAATAGTAATTGCTGTTGCAACTAAAGCAATGATTGCTCCTATTGTGATCAAGTAGTTTGCCCAGCTTACTCCGCTGTATGACAGTGATTGACCTGTTCCATATGTTAAAAGACCCAGTACTCCTGTACCTACCATCCAATAAGTTTCATGTTTTAACCCCATAAACAATATACTCCAACTTAACAATAACATTAGTGTACCTGTTTCTATTGCCGTTAAAATTAGCAATCCGGCTACATGAGTTCCGAAAAATCTTAGCACAAAGGTTAAGCTCTTTGCGAAAAGACAAAGACTCATATATAGAGTTAATACTTTGGTCTGAGTAAATGACCACATTGATTTGAGCCACATTATACATGATAAGAATAGTGTAAAATCAACTAGGAATAGCCCAATTTCAATAGTTGTAAGATGAATAGATGGAATCATTGACCTCTCTATGGATATATTATTTTATACAGATAAAAGTCTTTGTGAAGTTCAGTTTAATTAGCCCCCATTGTAATTAATTTTTAGCTCTTTTTTTATAATTTATTTCACTTTGCATTTGACTAAAAGTGTTTTATGGTGATATAATAAATTTTAACTAATCGAAATAAACGAGGCGCTTATTGATAGAAAGAGCAACTAGAGGCTAAAGATAAGAGAATGGGACCAATAATGGAAAAAAGTAAAGAAAAATTACTTCCATGAATTATCTTGAACTTTTTGCAAGAAAACAATGTAATCTTTTATGAGATCCCTAAAAGAACAAGTGTTACCGTAACTCTGGAATGTTAGTAAGGAATCTTTTATGTCCATCAATTCAAGTTCTACTCCTGCTTCAGCAAATTGCTGGAGTTCTTTTACAGCATCTTTGGCTAACGATAGGAAAGTCGAAAAAAGACTGTTCTTACTTTCATTATCTTTCATTTCTTTACTTGCTCGAAGTATTTGAAGCATATTTTTCTGAATGTTTAACAGTTTAAGTCTACTTCTGCATAGTGTAGTAATTACTACTGAGATCCTATCTGTAATAGCTTCTTCGGTAATAAAATTCTCTGCCATTTTATCAAAATAAGAATCATCCATCTTTGACAATTTTTGAGAAGAGAATGGAAAAACGCTAGATAAAAAGGAGTTGAACACTTCTTCTATCTCAGCATTTGTGGACGTGTCAGAGTTATTTGGATTCATGTTGTAAGTTAATGCTGAGTTCAATTTTTAACTCTTGTGCCAAAAAAATTATGTTCAATCCAAAACAGCAGGTTGATCATTGTCAACGCTTGCTTTTTCCGAAGAGATAGATAAAGTGGCATGATCTTTTATCTCTAATAAACTAATCATTTTGCTTACTCCAACGCTAACTGAAAGACGAGATGTCGAGTTTATCAAAGGGTTAATAATATGAATAATGTAATCCCCATCCAGCAATTCTCTTTGATAATAAAGTTCTATCTGTTTTGAAGACATGAAGGGAATAGTTGGGTAAGAGGTAATTTCACACAAGTCACCAAATACAGAAACAGCCTCAATTTTATAGACAGACAAGGGTGCATCAGCTAAATTCACTCTCCGTTCATAGATTTCACAAATCATGTTAAGTTCGAAAGAATTCTGCTCCTTAAGAAGCTCTCTAGCTTCTTCATAAGTGGTGATAGCAATGGTTTCATCACCTTTGGCAATTGCTTGAGTAAGAACATAGGCTAGTATTTTTCTTTGAAGAAAGGGATCATGAATTGTTTTGGATAATTCATATGCATGTTGTGAGTGGTTAAGTGCTGAAGCGAAATTTCTTCGGGAAACAGCATGTTTCATCTCTTTGATTGTTGAATCAATATTATCTCTTGTCACTGAACCAGTCATTATACAAAAATACCAGATAAAATTATTAAGGTTTTTCCTTTGAATGAACTAAAAATGAACTAAAAAATGATCAGATCATTTTGATAACAGCAAAATTGATCTCTAAAGAGTAATGATAGCCATACTCAGGACAATAACATGCGTGAAAGATTTCTTAGACTCTCGATACCTCTTATTTCATCCTCTTGCTGTTGAATTCTTATTAAAGCAAAGTCGCCAAAATAATCTTCTATTTGTTCTAGAGTTTCCAATTGTGAGGCTCTTCTGCTTAGGCAGAATTTACAATCAATTGTTTCAGGAACTATCTGATTGACTATTATTCGTCTTATAGGAATGTTGAACTGATTTAGTGATGCAAGAAGTCGTTTTGACTCATACACTGCCATCAAAGTAGGGATGGTAACTATAATAAATTCAGTCATATAAGGGTCTTGTAAGTGTTCTTTTATATTCTTGACACTTTCTTTCAATTTATCCATAACTTCCATAGAGGTATCCTTTTCTCCACTACCTCCAAAAAGACCTCTTATCGATGAAAACATGTTCGATATTCGGACTCTCATTTTCATTAATTTACCTATAAAACTATCCAAAAAGTCAGGAAGAGCCAATAATCTCAAAGTATGTCCTGTAGGTGCAGTATCAAAAACCACTATGTCAAATTCGTCATTCTCAATATATTGAATGGCTTTTGCCAATGAAAGAGCTTCATCCATTCCGGGAGGAATACTTTCTGTGATGGTTTCGTTTATATCATCCAACCCTAGCATTGACATAGATGATTTGAGTTCATTCATCGAATCACTTCCTGAATCCAAGTTTTCTTTGAATTCTTCAATTGCTTTTGCCGGATCTATTTCAAGAGCAGAAAGGTTTCCTTCAATTCCTTCAACTTTTACTATGTCACCTCCACTCACATCCTGTCCCAAAGAATCGCTTATTGAATGCGCAGGGTCAGTACTTATTAGTAAAGTGTTTCTTCCGCTTTCCGCGAGAGCAAGAGCTAATGCACTTGCAGTTGAAGTCTTTCCTACTCCACCCTTCCCACCTACCCACAGTGCCTTTTTCTGATGATCATCTATTATACTTTGTAAACTCATTATCTAGATACTCTACGGGATATATATAAAAATTTCTGTAATTCAGTTAGTTTTTAATATAAAAAATAGTTGTGAGGACTATGGACTATGCACAACATTCTTTGAATTAATCGTCATCTGAAATATTATCAAGAAAATCAAGATCATCGGAAGAAACCCACTCTCTGCGGGGTTTGACGTTGTCAATATTATGAGCTGTTTCCTCTTCTTTTAAGGCATTAGCTACCTTTTGTATGACTTGCATTAATCGACCTATCATAATCTTTACAGTGTCAAATTCTTCTTCAATGGCAGCTGTTTTATTTTCAAGTATAGCTATTTTTTCTGTAGCATTTATTAAAGGCTCAATTAACTTCTCTAAATTTTTCAATGATGAATCAATTTGAGAAAGATCTTTTATTTTATCAGCAAGATCATTTAACTTTGAAGTGATTGGTTTAAAATCGGGAACCTCTGATTGTACAGTAGATATCTCTTGTTTCAAAGAAGGAATTTCTTTTACTTGCTCAGAAAGAGTATCTATCTCTTTTACTTTATCAGAAAGAACATCTATCTCTTTTACTTTATCAGAAATAACATCTATCTCTTTTACTTTATCAGAAAGAACATCTATCTCTTTTACTTTATCAGAAAGAACATCTAACTCTTTCACTTTATCAGAAAGAGAACTAATCTCTGAGGAAAGGTCCGTTTGATCTTCTTGAGATGTTGTTCCTTTGTTTTCGTCCAAAGTAACTAATTGGTCTTTGAGTGAAGATAATTCTGTTTTTATTTTTTCTTGACTCGCTTCCATAGAAGTAATTTTTGAATTTAAACTTTCCAGAGCTTCATTTGAAATACTTATTCCGGATAGTTCTGCATCACCGAGTTGAGTGGAGCTTATAGTTGAACCATCAGTTGTTGGAATAAAAGAAATGTCACCTACTCCTGTGTCTTTCGTTGTTTTTCCTTCGGAAATTTCAACACCTATCGATTCAACATATTCTTTTGAAATTAAATAGAAGGCTTCTTCGATATTCTCTCCGGTTAAGGCAGAAGTTTCAATAAAGCGAACAGGTATCTTTGAAATATCAGAAAGTTCTTTTGATGCAAGTACACCTTCTTCTGTTGATACTTGTCTTAATTCATCTAAGTCGCTTTTATTTCCAACAAGTAGGAGAGTCTTAATTGAATCTCCTGTCAACCTCATTGCTTCTTCAAGCCAGAAATAAACTGATTTATACGAGACAAGTGCGCTAACATCATACACTACAATTACTATTGATGCTCCTTTGTAAAATGAAGATCTCATCCCACGATAGATGGACTGGCTTGCCAGATCCCAAATTGATAAATGTACTTCATGTGGTTCGATCTCTACTGTTTTGGATGCAAAATCTGCTCCAACTGTTTCTATGTATGAAACATTAAAACCTTGACCCATGTATCTTCTTCGTAAAGAGGTTTTGCCAACAGCTCCATCTCCAACTAATATTACTTTTACAGCTATTTTTTCTTGTATTTGTACCATTGTTATTCCTCTTCAATCAACTGATCAACTTTTCTTTCTGCTACTACTCCCAGTAACTCAATAATTTCATTTTCAAGAGCCTCTATTTCGTCATTTCTCTCTTTATTTTGCGAAGTAAGGTCTTCTACAAGATCCTCTTTTTCACTGATAATTTTATCCATATCAGTTATTCTATCATGGAAAAATTGACCTACTTCTTCTTGAGCTTCCAAAAACCTATCTTCTGTAGCATCAAGTTCAGCTCTTAATGTTTTTATTTCCTCATTAAGTTCTTCATTTACAAACTCCAAATTAGTTATATTTTCTCCTTGGGAATGAACTAGAGTTTCAAATGGTTTAGGGTCAGAAATTTGTTTTCTTCGTAATACGCCAACTTCTTGCTTTAGATTGCGAATCTCTATTTCTTTCTGTTCTATTGACGCTTTTGTTGAGGCACTATAATGTTTCTGAAGATCAATGAAACGTTCCTCAAAAGTTGTCCTTAGTAAGCGAATTTGGCTTTCAAACATACCCATACTTTCATAGTGTTTTTCTTTGAATTCTGAATAACTAGAATTTTCATTAGAGAGTGTTTCTTTGAGTTGATCTACCTCTTCAATCAATTCTATTTCTCTTTTAAGATACTGATCTTCAGCCTTTTCTAGCTTTTCAACTAACAAAGGATCTTGTTGAACTTTCTCAGACACTTTTTCTCGTTCATATTCAAGTTTGTCTTGCAGAGCCTCTATTTTGCTTTTCTTTTCGTTTCGAGAGATTTTTAGTTTAGCAATTTCTTCGTATAGTTCTTGAATTAAATATGCGTCCTCTGATTCTTCTGATTTTTCGACTTGTACTGCGGGTTTAATTCTTTCTCCAATAGCACTTTCTAAATCAGATTTCAAGCGAATTATTGTTTTGTTAAGTGTGGTGATTTGATCTGATTGGCCTGCATAGTTTTGCCTTTGAGTTATAAGTTTTATATCTTGTTCTGCAATTAGATTTTGAAGTTCGTCTATTTTTGCTTTAAAGCCTTCTACTTGCTGTTTTTCTTCTTTTAGCTCATCTTTGAATTTTTGTTTAAGCTGTGTTAGTTGCTCCTCATTAACTGATGCTTCTACAATTGGAATATCTTTTCTAAGTTCCCTTGCTTCAAGCTCTAATTTCAAATGTTGAACTCTTTCTTTTAAGATGGAAAATTCCAACTCGTTTTTCTGAAGATCAGTAACAGCTGTATGACGATTATTTAATTCTTTTATCAGACTTATTAAAACATCTTTAATATGATCAGCTGTTTCTGACCATAAATGGCGAGTTAGGGCATCGATGTACCTATGAGCATCACTAAAATTTGATAAATCATAATCGGGAAGAAGCTCTGTAGGATGTATTCTTTCATATTTTTTTATAAATTCGGAAGTGTTAGTTTTCACCATTTTCGCCATCCTAACTATGAGAGTCTGATTTTATCTTTTGATAAGTTTTTATTATATTAAGTATAAGTATTCTCACTTATATTAATGAGACCTTATTTCATCTCAATCATTTTATGAGACTAATAATATTAAAATAAAATGCTACTGGCAAGAAAACTCCAGAAAAGAGAAGTATAATCGTGAAATAAGTATCTCTAAGCGTCCAAAGTAAAGGAAAGACGTTAGTTCTATCCGTAGCATTAACCCACTGCCTTGTAGAAAGGGCTTGTGCCATTTGATTAGATCGTACAAAGGAATGCGTCAATAGAGGAGAAAGAATACTATACATATTGTAGGCACGTTTGAAAGGATTTTTCGTTTGAAAGTTAATTCCTCGAAGTTTCTGAGCTGTAGTTATTTGAAAAACTTCTCTTCTGATATCATCTAATAGCCGTATAGCCGAACCTACAGACCAAGCTATATCAGCGGGAAGACCTATTTTTTCAAAAGCAAGATTAAGTTCCTCAGGTGAAGTATTTCCAAGTAAAGAAGTTGATGTGAGAACCAATATTAGCACTTTAACCAATATTACAACATAAAATGAGTAATGAACTTTATTCCAGAAAAAAAGAACATTCATCCCAATTAAAAAAAATAAATAAAATCTTAATCTAAAAAGAACTAACATTTGTTCTTTGAATTGGTGACTGAATAATGAAATAGTGATTTGTATACTTAATAACACTAAAAGAAGAAATAGTTCTGAAGAAACAAAACTCCAGAATGTGATGAATGCTAAATACAAAAGCTTCACTCGAGGATCTGTGCTCATATACCCCCCTCCAATTCAGCAACTAATAATTCAAACTTGTCACGAAATATTTTAGCTTGATCTTTTGGAACCGTTTGTAAGACTTTATCAAGATGTTTTTTGTAGAAATAACTTTTAAAACCCCCATTAGAGATTCCTCTGTATTTTAATAATTCCTCAAC
>DAOWED010000090.1 GCA_030638685.1 Candidatus Heimdallarchaeota archaeon
ACTCTGAATAATACTAGTTATGGCTAACACATGCTCTCGTGAAATTGAAGAAGCAATTTTTAGAAAAGGTAAGGGGGCATAATATCTCCTTACAGCTCCCTCTATTACTTTAATAAATCCTGTTTCAATCAATGTAGGAATTGCTTCAGAAATAACTGAAAGCTCTAAACCAGTTACTATCATCACTTCTCCTAACGTAGGATACCCCGTTGATAATACCCCTATGTACACTTTTATTTCTTCATCCGTAAAAACTAATTTCTGTAACAGTGCGGGTGTGATAAAATCTTTAACTTCATTCATGTGTTTCACCTTAATTGCTTCTTACTCTGTAATCTCAGCCTTTCCTTTATTACTTTTTACCTTATTATAACAAAACTAAAGCAATGCTTGTTTCTTTAATTAGAAGGATATATATTAAAGATTGAGTAAATTAGTACTAGGATTGACTTCACAAGAAATAATTTATAATCAATAAGGGTGTTATTTGATTTGAGAAGGCAATTCTTTGTTTCAAACGTTCAATGATGGTTAGTATTATGATAAACAAAAGTAGTATCAATAAAATTCTTCACGAAGTAATCACCTCAGCTTCAGGCATAAATCAAGTCGTCTTAGCTGATAAAACCGGTTTAACTCTTGCTCATACTTCTCTCATTTCCTTTGATAACCTTGATTTGGACGGCATCGGAGCTATTGCTAGCGCTGTTTATTTGGCCTCTGAAACACAAGGAGTTAACGTAGGTCTTGGGGATATGGAGCTTATTCAAAGTGAGTTTATTACAGGTAAAATACTTGTTTCCTCATGCGGTTCTGCTGTTCTTTGTGTGATAACCGATCGTTCAGTCAGCTTAGGTATGATAAGAATGATCTTAAAGCAAGCTTCCTCTAAACTTAGAACCGTTTTAGATGAGCGTGTCAGCAGTTTTGAAGTAGTTGAAGAAGCGCCAAGTATGGTTGAAACGATGGCAACTTCAGTGGAACAGTTCACTGAAAGCGTAGAGCCAATTCCTGAGAAAGTGGAAAACAAATCAGAGGCAATAATTGCAGATTTGGAACTGGCACTAAGAGAATTGGAAGAATTTTAAACAAAAGAAGGAAAGAAATCAGCAGTTAACTTAGCAATTTTTTGAAGAGCTAGAAATAAGTTAATATCGGCAAAGAAACCAGTTACTATATGGACGAAATTACTCCTTCTTCACATAGTATCAATTTATCTACTCCGCAAAAGGAGCACATAGAATCGTTAGTAGAAAAGAATTATTTCAAGTCAATTGATGAATTCATAGATCATGCAGTAAGATTATTGACTGAAATTTATGGGATAGGGGAAGCAGAGGGAGGAATAAAATTACCAGGAATAGCCATAGGTAAAGAAATTTCCGCCGCATCTACTGCAGTAGTCGAGGAAAAACCAAAAACACCTGAGATTACTCACCATGATGAAATAATTGCCAGTTTTAGCTCAGCAAAATATGAGTTTGAGCCGGCTTTGTACGGTATGCATCAAATGGAGAGCATGAAAATGGGAAAAAGACCTATTCCAAAGGATGAATTTATCGAAGCTTTAGAACAGATGAGAGAAGCAGGAATAATTGAACGGCTTGAGAGAGAAGGAAAAATTATCTGGAAAAGAACAGATAGTTAAGATAATACCTTTTCAAGCATCCTCTTCTTTATTTTTATCAGTTTTTAACAATTGATCATATTTATAGCCTTCCAAAATAAGCTTGAGAAAGGTTTCTTCAACACCCTGTTCAGTAATTGCTGATGTATAGAAATAATCTATGCCAAGCTTCTCAGCATGTTGTGCAATCTCTTCATCAGAAACCTGTCTTTGTTCCAAAAGGTCGATTTTGTTGACTACTAAAAGACATGGACAGTCACCCGCATGTTCTCTGAGTCTTTGGAACCATGTTTCAGTGTTTTCCAAGGTATATGGGCGAGTTACATCTGAAAGAATAAGGGCAGCTTTTCCTCCTTGGTAAAACGCTGGAATTAAGGTTCGGAAGCGTTCTTGTCCTCCCGTATCCCAGATTGTTGCTTTAATGGGGATTTTTCTGTTATTATATTCAATCTCCACTCTTTTCACTAGAAAATTAACTCCTGCAGTAAGAATATGAGATTGACGATGCCCTCCGGTAACGTAGCGAAAGGAAAGAGAAGTTTTACCTGATGCTGCATCTCCTATTACTAAGAGTTTTAGAGGAATTACTTCAGTTTTATCAGCTACATCGGTCAGAAACACACATCCAATTTATTGATTAATCAAAGTCAAGATTGTCAGTTTCATGAGTTAGATAAACTAGATTATCTGAGAGACGAACTAAATTAAGTTCTTCAAGATGAGAAAGGTGTTCTTTAACAATAGTAATGGGCACACTTATCATGAATGCAAGTTGAATCTCTGAAAGAGAACCATGTTTACTAATATTTGATAAAATTTGAAAACGAGGGTCAGAAGTGGCTAATCTAGTATAGATATCCAGCTGTTGACGCCAGTTATCAAGTGAAAAGTTAAGCCTTTCAATCTCCGCAATAAGGCGATCTTTCTCCTCATTGAGCTGAGTAATAATTTCATTTAATTGACCAATCCCCATATCTCTATCAAATATTTCCGTTTCTTGATCATCAATTCTTTCAACAAGTTGTTCAATCACAGTGTTTAAACCCGAGATTTCAATATCTATCTGTGAAGCTTCATGTTTGATAATTGAAGAGATTTTTTCATCACCAAGAACTTTACTTAAAGAAGCAAATGAAGAAGCATATTCTTCACCGGAATTGGAAGTGAATTGTTCTAAGCTGCCTTGAATACGATCCATGATTCTAGAAAGATCTTTCAGCTTTGATTCAATGACACTAGTTTGACCTTGTTGATTTTTTATTTCTTCAAGTTCTGCCCGTAAGATTCTACTTTCTTTATGTTGGGATTTAAACAGATTATTGTACTGTTTAAGCGTGTCTTGTAATGATTCAATCGTTTTTTTGAGGTGTTTAGAACTAGCAATCGGGTCAAGAGATTCATCAGTAGTGGATTGATTTTGAACTTCTTCGACCGGATCTTTTGACATGTAACTACTTCCTAATATGCAGTAACGAGAGGTTATATTTTACAATAACGTAAACATTATGACTTGATATAAATAGCTAGAAAAACCTTCATATATATAGTTAATTGCTTAGATTGCTCCAGTAGATTCGATCATGAAACCAAGGGTTTCAGAAGGTGAAATCTCCATAGTTTCGCTAATAAAAGCTAGCCCAACAAGCTTTGAAATACAAAAAGTATCAACTGTTCTAGCTCCTTTTTTACCTTTGGAAAAATCAAAAATACCTTGCACACTACTCATAATGAGCCTTTCAGCGACAGGATCAACGATATCTTTTTCCAAAAGGAGAAAATGTATTCCACCAATTTGAAGGATAAGGTCTGTTAAATC
>DAOWED010000186.1 GCA_030638685.1 Candidatus Heimdallarchaeota archaeon
CATTTAAAGCTTCAATCTTTGTAGCTGCAGTTCCTTTTCCTCCAGATATAATGGCCCCTGCATGGCCCATTTGTTTACCTGGTGGTGCCGTCCTTCCTGCAATATAGGCGACTACTGGCTTTTTGATGTTTTTCTTGATATACTCTGCTGCATCTTCTTCATCAGTTCCGCCTATTTCACCTATCATTACGATTCCTTCGGTATCGGGGTCATTTTCAAATAACTGAATTGCCTCAATAAATCCAATTCCTGAAACAGGATCACCTCCGATTCCTATAGCTGTTGACTGCCCTAAACCCGCACTGGTCAATTGTTGGATTATCTCATAGGTTAGAGTCCCTGACCTGCTTACTAGTCCTACCTTTCCGGAAGCACAAATGTGCCCTGGTAAGATCCCTAGCTTGGCTATCCCTGGTGAAATTAAACCGGGGCAATTGGGTCCTAGGATAGTTACTCCTTTCTCCTTTGCTCTTTTTACTATTTTGCCAGCGTCCAAGACTGGAACATGCTCTGTAATGATGGTAATGAACTTTACACCCGCATCAATTGCTTCATAGGCTGCTGCTAATACTCCGAAGGCAGGTACGAAAATGATAGAAGTGTTAATTTCGTGTTTATCTACTGCTTCCTTCATAGAGTCATAGACTGGTACTCCATTTACTTCTTGCCCTCTTCTTCCTGGCGTTACTCCAGCAACGATGTTTGTTCCATACCTCATCATTGATTCCGTATGAAACCTTCCTTGATAACCAGTTATTCCTTGAACAACTACTTTTGAATCTTTAGTAAGTAAAACTGCCATCTTAATTCACCAACTCAACTACTTTCTTAATTGCCGGTTCCATCTCGGTGTAGGCATTAAGTCCATATTCTGAAAGAATTTTTACTCCTTCTTTGTCATTTGTTCCGATTAGTCTAACTACCACTGGCACATGATCTGGCTTTTTCTTGAGGGCAGTAATAATTCCTTCTGCTACTTGATCCCCTCGAGTAATTCCGCCAAAGACATTAATTAAGACTGCTTCAACCTCTGGTTGTCCCATAGTGATATAGAGTGCTGCCTCTACTTTCTCAGGGCTTGCTCCTCCACCAATATCTAGAAAGTTAGCTGTTGACCCACCGAAATGAGCTACCAAATCACAAGTTGCCATACTTAATCCTGCTCCGCATGAGATCATACCAATTGTCCCTTCAAGTTTAACAAAGGCAATATCTGCTTCTTTAGCGAGCAATTCTGCTTCACCATATCTTTCTAGTCGGGAAGCAAAGGCTTTGTGGTCTTTATGTCTAAAAAGTGCACTGTCATCAGTTATTACTCTGGCATCTAAAACGATTGGCTTTGTCTTACTGGTGAAGACAAAGGGGTTTATTTCAACAAGCATCAAGTCTTCTTCTTGGAGAATCTTGGTAAGTTTAGAAAGCATGTAAGCCAAAATATTTTTCTTTTTACCTTCTACTCCTAAAGAGTCAAGCCCTTCAAAAAACATGTAAGGTAACCCTTCAGTGTCGATAGGTAAACTAATTTTTGCAATTGCTTCAGGATCAGTTTCAGCTACTTGTTCAATTTCTACTCCTCCTTCAGTGGAGACCATAGCTAAAAGCTGTTTGGTTGATCGATCAATCAAAACACCTAAATAAATTTCTTCAGCAATATCCGCTCCTTGTTCAACAAGAATGCGTTTAACTTTGCCATCTTTAAGATCATCTCTTGCAAAAATTTCAGCAGCAATTTGTTCGGTTTCAGAAGCAGAGTGGACAAGTTTGATAAGCCCTCTTTTACCTCTTCCGCCAGAAAGAACCTGTGCTTTGACAACGACAGTTCCTCCAATTTTATCATAAGCTGCTTTGGCTTCATCAGCTGATTCAATTAAGACGGAATCAAGCATAGGAAGACCATGTTTACGAAAGATACCTTTTCCTTCATATTCATACACTAATGGGGACATAATAATCAGTTCTCATATAGGTTAAAGCTAGGAAAAGAAGAATATCACTGAATTTTAAGTTAATCGACTAGGTCAAAATGAATCGAAAAAAACCAATTTGTTGAAGCAAAAGAAAAAGTGCATTACTGAACTTCTAAGTTGGATAATTGAAAATTGGACTAAGAAAAAGAAGATTAATCGGAAACTAGATTATTCAGCACCATAGATTTCTTTATCTGTCCAACCAGTTGAACGTTTTAAGAGCCAAGTAATTTGACCAAGATGACCATGATCATGAGTCATTAGAAATAGAAGAAGTTTTTTTCTGGAACTTAGGCCTCCAAAGCCTTCTATCTCTTCTTTGGCTTCGTCATTTGTTAAATTTTTAATTCGTTCATTAATAATTTTTGAGGAGACAGCGAAAGAATCGATTAGCTGTTCAATGGTAACAGTATCTTCAGGAACAACTCCCCAAGGCATAGAATGTTCAGGTTCATCAATTGGTTCTCCAGGTAAGTAACCAGAGGTCCACTTCAAAGAAGAAAGCAAGTGTCTGAAGATATATTCAGCACTCCAAGTGTTTTCAGCTGCTGTAAAATAAAGGTGCTCTTTATCTACTTTGGTAAAAAGTTCAAGAATATTAGCTCTTTTTTCTTCGGAATAAACGAAAAGATCGTGAAGAGTAAACATAAGAAACGATATTTTATATAAAATTAAAAAGTTATCTAAGAGTCAAGCACAAAAATTGGAGGAGAGGTCATCAAATCAAATGCTTAAGATGAATTTGTGGAAGAAATCCAATCTCATGAGTGAAAATTTGAGATGTTACTAAACGTCAAGCTCTTCTCCAATTGCATCAACGTTGGCTATTCCTACTGATCCGTGCCATTGTACGATTTTCCAATCACTATTCTCTTTATGGAAGATTCCCGTTATTCGAATAGGAATTTCTAATCCATCAGGCATTCTTAAAGTTGCTTGATCTGCAAACCAGCCCACTGTACCCTCTTCGAATGCTTGGATGTCATCCGCAATTACCTTAAATCCCCTCATTTGCTCCAGTTGAGATTTCAGTGTTTTAACAATGTGTTCATAATCTGTCCACCATTCTAACCCATCAGTTCCAACCATAACTAGCCCATCTTGCTGTGTTAGGTTATTTGACCAAAAAGCTTCATCTGCTTTTTCCATGGCTTTGTAAGCTTCTAAAACCAGTTTTTTAATTTCATCAGAATTTTTCATAAAATATCCTCTTTAAAAAATAATCAAATCAAATATTTAAATTTAATGTGTTATATAAACGAGAGAACAACTTAAATAATTAGAACGTTGGGTGGGGAGAGAAAATAGCAAATTAAAACTGAAAGAAAAGGATTACTCTTTGTTATGCATTGGGCAGATAGGCAACATCTCACAATCTGGACAAATATTCTTTCGCATATTGACTTGCAGAGTAACTAATGCTGCCAAGAATGCTATCAATGCTACTAAAGCTATTATTTCGAAGTCGATAAAGAACGAAATAATTATTCCAATGATAGGTAATAACCATAGAGCAAACAATCCTACTCCATACTTCTTCCAATTAGCTTCATGTAAGGCAAAGTACTCTTCTTTCCACTGGTCAAGCGTTAATCCTTCTATATTGAAATAACAGTATTGACAACCTTTGACTGGCATTATCACAAAAAAGAATACTAGAAATAATAACATATATGAGATAGCAAGCCAAAGATTGAGGTAATAGAGGCCTAATATTCCAAAAACAGCCATTATTAGATTTAGTACCATCTGACGAAGGTTTCCATGTATAGGGCATTCTTTGGGGTGTTTAAGTATTTCCGGAGCTAATGACGTTCCAGGATTATCATCGATATCTGGATTATCAATTTCGGGTTTTTCGGGTTCAGACATATTTTTCACCTAGTAATCATACGAAGATGATCTAATACCGAAAGAAACTGTCCTTTTAATAGTTTAACTGGGACAAGAGTAAAAGTAAAAATCTTCTGATGCAATAAAAGCCTATTTCCAAATGATAAACTAGCTATTATATTGTCAATTAGAAGTAATTGAAATTGGAAAATAGGGGAGTGGAGAAGTAGAAAGCAATTATGCTTAATCTTACTGAGCTCTTACGAACTCTACTCTTTTTGTTCGAGGACGGCTCATAACCCATTTTTTGTGACAAGTAGGACATTCAAGCCTTAAATCCACTTTCTTGGATGATTTGGAAGCCATTTTAGTTGCTGTAACGGGCTTTTTCGAAAACTTTCCTTGGTTACCGTATCCTCTTCGGTTCCTTTTGGTATTTCTTGCCGTTGCTCCCATTCCACCACCTCTATGGCGGGTTTTTTCTTGCCTGACTCTATGTAAAGTGTGAGCTCCACATTTTTTACAATAAGCTTTCATTCTATCAGGTAGTTTCATTTGTATTCCTCTCTTATAATGTGATTTTTTGTTCTTTCTTAAATCTGGTTATTATTGTTCTTTTCTAACTCTGCGATAGACTAAGTTGTTTTTCTATCTTTTATAGTGGGTAGAAAAGAATCACTACTACTACGATAGCAATCCAGATGGAAGATAACCAGAACAATTCTGTAGTTGCTTGATCAGCTGTGTATTCTTCATCTGACCCAAGTCTAGTTCTAACATAAGCACCTATTCCTGCTAAAAAGAGGGGAAGAAGTACTAAAGTAGCGTTAGCTACAGAACGGGTGTAACTGAAAATAACCATTACTAGAAATGCAAAGACAAAAAAGGCTGCGTTAATAATATTGTAGATATCTAAGCTTTTTTCAAAAGCAGGTAATTTAGACCAAGCAGACTTTAATTCGGAAGCACTTGATTTGATTTCACTGAAGATTGACAATGTTGATTCCTCGCACGCTTCCGTTTGAAAATATACTTTTAAATCGATCGATCGATAACAATGAAAAAGGCTCAAGAAAAAGTAAAACAACACTAGAGCAAGACGAACTCATTTTAACCAGTTTTTAAGGGTGGAAGAAGAGAATGGTACACGATAAGTACCAGTTGATTTAGGTGCACGATCAATGGCATAAACAACCATTTCAGAGATTGAAAGAGAGTTAAGGATGGGGCTAAGGAAGGATAAATTGGCAGGAGGAAAGTCTGTACCGGGAGCATAAATTGAGAGAGGTGGAACAATAAGAATCTTAATCTGCTGGGAATAATCAGTTGTGTGAGCATCAACAACAACGGTGGCTAAAAACTTTTCACGTTCACCGAGAGAACCTCTAAAAGTTATTGCAGGGTGTTCATGGGCTATAATAAGCCATTCATAGTCATTCAATTGTTCGAGAGGAATTTTTAAGTGACCGTGACTAAAGAAATATCTTCCTTCAGTAAACCATTTAGAGACGGGTGGTTCACCGGTAATCTCACGCCAGAGAGATTTAAGAAAACCGTCGTGGTTACCTGTAAGAGTAATTATTTCCAGTTCTCTTTGAGTGAGGTTCTCCCAAAGGGCGATTATTTCTTCTTTTTCCTGAGGAAGAATCCTAGTAGTAGTGTTTTTAAGGTCACCTAAGAGTAGTATTCGTTTTGCTTGGGTTTGGTCAAGTGCTTGGTTAATTTCTTTGAGGATTCTACGAATCTGGATTCCTTCCATTGAAAAAAGAGAACCACTGAATAATGTTTGTTCAATGCCTAAATGCAAATCAGCAACAACCAATAACTCTAGATCTTCAAGAAAAATAATTGGAAAACCTTGAACAATCTTGATTTTTTCGTCTTCTTCTATAGGAAATAACTTGTTAAGCAAAGAACAACCTTTTAGCAGTGATTACCTATCAAACGTTGAAGGCAAAAAAACTCCATAGAGAGACTTATTTAAGCTATTCATTAGGTAGAATCTTTAATTAGGATGGCTCTCTGAAAATAGAACGATAAATCACTAAACAACATGAATATACTTTTTTTCACATGTTAACGTTGACCATTTTATCGTCTACCTATAAATCACAAAAAATGAATAGTAGGTGTCATTGAACGAGATTTATATATCACTCTTGTAACCTTACAATAGATGAAACAAAGTTAGCAACGAGGCTAAAACAGTTAGAGGATAATAATGTCAGAAGAATCAGAGTTTCTTTTAAAAGTCATTTCGGCAGGAGATGGAACAGTAGGAAAAACCTCTATTGTTCAAAGATTTGATACTGGTCAGTTTCAGTCTTCATATAAAATGACAATTGGTGTCGATTTTACATCCAAACTGGTCTCGTTAGAAGATGGAACAATATGCCATCTTCAAATCTGGGATCTCGGCGGTCAGGCGAGTTTTATGAATGTTAGACCTCTATATTACAAAGGAGCTCTTGGAGCATTCATTGTTTTTGATTTAACAAACAGAGATTCTTATGATAATATACCAAGCTGGTTTGATGAAGTCTATTCCAACTGTGAGAAAATACCAGTAGTTCTAGTAGGCAATAAAAAAGATCTTTCGGAGGAAAGAGTTATCACTACAGAGGAAGGGGAAGTGATGGCAAAAAGAATGAGCGAAGAATACGGACTTCCAATACCGTTTTATGAGGCATCAGCTAAATCAGGTGAAAACATCAGTAAACTCTTCAAGATGTTAACATCAATGATCATAGACTACATAGATTTAGATTAAGAGCCTTAGTGAAGATTGAAGTCAGAAAATCTGATTTTATAAATTTTTTAATTATTTAGTTTTTAACTAATGTGCGGGAAGTCCCCCATCGCATGTGAACAATATGAACGGAGGTGGGGGATGAAAGCACCTTCTTGCTTTAGTATTCAAAAAAAAGAATAAAGTCCTTAAAAATTAGTTCTTTAGTTTTAGAGTTGTCCCTATAAGGTTTTTATAGCTAAATACTAAAATATAATTATGAAGCTGGCCTACAAAACGCCTGTTGTGGTCTCTCACTCGCAAAAAAAGGTTTTGTGGGACTTATCTGAGAGAAATAGGCTTCTTTATAATTTTGCTCTGGCAGAGCGGAAGAGTAACTACCAGAAAGAGAAGAAGAAACCTAAAGACAAACGTGAGTTTATTACCTATCAAGATCAACAAAACGAACTACCAGCTCTGAAAAAGCAGTTCCCTGAGTATAAACAAGTCTATTCCAAAGTTTTACAGATGACTTTGAGAAAACTGAATGCTAACTTCAAATCATTTTTTGGGTTACTAAAAAATGGTCATACAGAAGCTCATTCTCCTAATTTCAAAGGCAAAGACCATTTTCAAACTCTTTGCTACAACCAGAGTGGCTTCAAATTACATGATGATTTGTTGACTTTATCACATAAGCACTTTTCAGGTACTGAACTATCTTTTGAACTAAAGTATGAACCTATTGGAGATATTATTCAAGTAGAACTCTATCAGGATCACAAGGAGAGATGGTATGTTTCTATTATCTGTGAGGTAGAAGTTCCGCCCTATTTTGATAATGGGCTATACCAAGCATTTGATCCGGGTATTGC
>DAOWED010000160.1 GCA_030638685.1 Candidatus Heimdallarchaeota archaeon
AAACACCTGAATTCTGGCGAATAACTCCATCCATTCGAATTATTCCTTGACCGATATCATCTTTGTAAGCAGGCCAAGCAACCGCTGCTGTAATTTTTTTAGCAGAAATTTCAATTATTTCACCGGTAGTGATACCCAGTTTTTTCATTGCAGAATTATCCAAACGTACTTTTCCTCTAATTACATCTCTTTGTTTGGCTTCTGTAACACGCAGTTCAATAGTTGGTTTTTTTTCAGACATAAGGCATCATGTAAGATTCAATAATACAAAAAAGTATCAAACAATATTAAATTAATCGATCTGGTTGATAACAATTCGATTAGCTCAAAAATCATACGAAGTAATTAATGATAAGTATGAAAGTGCTAATCTTCGTCTACAGCCATAAATCCCATGTTACCTTCTACTTTCTTAATACTTCTTCGGCTTTTAGTAATTCGAGAAACATGCAATACTCCCATATTTTCAAGGCTCATAAGTGCTTTATTGAGTTCCTTCTGAGAAAAATTACCATATTCCTTATTTAAAATGGTCTCAAGCTCGTTATCAAGAACTAAACCTTGTCTTCGCTCAAGAATATCCATTATTTTTGCTGTTAAAGGCATAAGTCGCCAAGTACTAGAAGAAGAACGTGACATATAAACAAAGTAAAGAAGAGACACAAAAAAAGCTATCGATTACTAACGGAAAATGAATAACGAAGAAAAGAAAAATAGTAAACAATTAAGAAAGAAAAAATAAAATCAAAAATCGATCCTTTTTTAAAGAGTTAAGTTCGCCTTTGGACACGAGAAGGAAAGAAAGCATATGAACATCCGACACAGATTTTCAAACTTGATAATAATTTCAATAGCTCTACTATTTTTTGCATTGGCTTGGAATACGGAAGAACTGGATGGATTAAAAGAAATAGCTGATCTAAACACAGAGAATTTCATAAGGTGGCTAGAAGCATATATTTCGGGCTTCCCAAAACCATGGTAAGGTGATTAAAATGGCTACAAAAACACAAACACAAAAAGAACCAGAAAAGAAAATTCTATCAGTAAAAGATCAAGGATTCTGGTCAAGATTAGCTCATAGGCGAATAAGATTACTAAGGTTATCAGTTCAAATATCATCATTTATTATACTAAATGCAGGGATTTTTGGAGTAGCAAGAACATTCATACCATTACCAATATCACAACCAACAGGAGCACCATTCTCAATAGTATGGGGCGGATTTGAAGCAATTGAATACGCTTTAACTAATTCAATTCTACCATTCTTTGCACTGGGAGTATTCATGATTTCAGCAGTGCTAGTAGGAAGAGCAGGATGTGGATGGGTATGCCCAATGGGATTATATCAAAGATCAGTAGGAGCAATTCCAACAAAGAAAGCCAAAATATCAAAACCAGATAACAAAGATCTAAATGGAATAGGAGGATTTTTGATGGCACTATTCTTGTTGCTAGCCTTCGGAATAGGTTTCATGAACCTTACTAACTTAGGAAACGCATTCATAAGAATGCCATATACACCATTTGATCCATCAGCAACATTGTTCGGATCAATCTTTTATTATTCAAAATTCGGAAACAGTCCACCAGGAGTAGGAATGGACTTCATAGGCGATGTATTCTCACTATATACATTCATGTTTATTTTTAGAATAGTGATATTCTTCTTAGTTACATTATTAGTGATGTACGTACCTCAGGGATACTGTCGCTGGTTTTGCCCCACTGGGGCTCTCATGGGCTATTTCTCCAAGAACTCCATACTGGGTATAAGTAGAGATCCCGTAAGATGCACCAACTGCGGTGACTGTGAAACTGCTTGTCCAATGGGCGTTCCCATTTTAGACTACTCTCATAAGAAGGTAACAGATTCTATGTGTACTAATTGCGGGGATTGTATAGATGCCTGTAATTACAACGCTATTAACTTTTCTCTTAACTTTTAGTCTTTATTAGACTTTTCCTTCTTTTTCCCCTTCCTTTTCCCTTTCTTTTTCTTCTGTTTTTCTCTTCTCGGCGCCTCTAACTGAAAGGTGATCTATTTCTTCTTTTGTAAAATGGGCTTAATGTTGAGAATGACTTGCTTTCTATCTCATTTAATACAATTTCAAACTCTGCTTCATTCAGTTTTGCTCTTGCATCTGCTTCTATGATTATGCTTGGAACAGCAAATTCTGAGTTATAGCTTGCTAAAGGCAGCACTAAACTAGCAATTTTATCAACAGTTGCCTTAACTCCTTCATTATATATTGGAAACTCTACTCGTATCGGAAGATCAAACTCTACTGTCTTCATATAGAATATTCCTATGGGTGGAAATGCTCCTCCTTCTCTCATTTCTTTATGTTGGAATATTCTCACTTGTTCTCCTAAACTTAATTCTTTTGGTTCTTCTTGTTCTCGCACCGTCTGTTGTGCTTGTTGTGCATGTTGTGGTTGATAGAAAGTAAACGATCTTTCTCCTGGGCTTAATACATTATTTAGTAAATCTAAATCTCTGAACCTTGTAAGAATCCCTCTATAATCTATTTTTTTCATTTCTTGTACTTGCCCTTGCATAATTAATTGTGCTATTATTTTGTTTAGTATTCCCCCTACAGCTGCTGACCTTGAATCTTTGATTATCCCTGCCAATAGAATATCTCTCTTGTAACAGTTGCTGAATAGGCGTCTATACAATCTCATTAGGTTTTGATATGCAAGAAAAACTGGTCCTGAGGTATCATATGGAACACTTGTTGGGTGAACATTTAGAGAACCATCTATTAACAAAATATCCGGCTTTGCTCTATCTATTAGCTCTAGTGCACATTCTATCTCTGAGTGTGCCCTTTGAATGTTTGTCAACTGCTCGAAGCTTTCGCTTGATAGAGGTAAAAAGCTGGAGTATAAACCAACTGGAGGGTTTTCTGAAGGGTAATATGATGGATTAATTGTTCCATCCTTCTCATATGCAAAAATTACTCCTGCAGATCTGACCATTATGAGATCAAAGGATGAAAGAGAGGCTGAAAGTACTCCTCCATCTACTCCTGCTACATTAATTCCTTCAAGTTTAGTCAGAGGAATTTCATGAACGAATTCTTTCTCGAGAAGGTCGTTCTTTAGATTTTTTGGAATCGCATCGAAAGTAATTTGTTTCTTTTCATGAGCGAGTATTCTTTGAAATTCTTGGCTTTGTTTTCGATATTCAACTATCTTTTCAGCTATTTGGTCTATGAATCTATCGATTTCGTAATGGTAGCTCATTTTTTGTTCCACTAATCTCACTAGTAAGTATTAACAAATTGCTTATTTTAACTCTTAAAGATACTGCAAAATAATCTTCTAAATCCTAATTCCGAATTAATAAAAAGTGAAAAAAACCAGCTTTCAGAATTATTAATTCTTATTTACCATTTCCAGTAGTTTTTATGTGCTTCTTGGACTGGTTCTAGTATTTCATCAGCTGTAGTCCCATAAAATCCTTCTTGAATACCTTTTTCAAACACTGCTGGTATTTTTAATCCGTAAGCAGGTAGAAAAGCTGACAAGAAAGCCGTTACTGCTAGCCCCATATTATAAGGATGATATCCTCCCTCCAAGATAATTGCTATCCTTGGCTTTCCTATTACTTCTAAGGCAACGTTTAGTATTCTTTCACCTAAGAGAGGATATATTTCTAATGAAAGGTCCATAAGACCATAAGGATCCCTTGAAAGAGTATCCACTCCATATGAGACAAGAACGATATCTGGTTTAAACTGTTTCATAAAGAGGGGGAAGGTTTTGTCAAACACTTCAAGGTAGGTCTGATCATTAATAAATGCTGGAAGAGGGATTGAAATATTAAATCCTGTCCCTTTCCCTATACCTACTTCATCTGGATAGCCACTTCCCGGATAACTTATTTTAGGGCTGGAATGAAGAGAATAGTAAAGAACTTGAGGATTATCATAGAATATTTCTGCTGTACCATTCCCATAATGATTATCAATATCTACAATCATGATTTTCAAAGATGGATCGTCTTTTAATAGCTCATTTGCCGCAATAGCGATATTGTTGAAAAAACAAAAGCCCATTGATAGATCTGAAGAAGCATGATGACCCGGAGGACGAACCATTGCCGCTGTTGGTAAACCGGTTGTGAAGGCTGCATTACTTGCTTGAATGGTAGCTCCTGAAGCAGCAAGTGCAGCATCATAAGTAAATTGATTGGCTATAATATCTAATCCTAGATTTCCTCCTCCTTTCTCTGAAAGGTGTTTTAGCTGTTCAATCAATCTAGCTGAGTGTGTCTCTGCAATAATCTCCGGGGTGGTAGGAGTTACTTTTTTAAGAATAAATGGAAAGTTATTTTCCTCTAATGATTCGATTATTTTGGTAAGACGCCATGGAGCTTCAAAATGGTCTTTTCCCATGAAATGTTTTAAGAAAATATCATCATACCATATAGGAAACAAAATACCACCTTTAATCATACTTTAGTTCTTTGGAGCAATAAGGTCCATCTCTTTCATAACCTAAATTGTAATAATACTGTCTTACACCTACACCTGATATAACAGCTATTTTTTTTGCTCTATTTTCTCGAGCTATTTCTTCAGCTCTTTCAACTAATTTTCTTCCAAAACCTCTATGCTGCCATTTATTTTCAGAATCAGGTGAATCACCTATTGGTAATGCAGAGCCATAAACATGCAATTCTCTTATTATCCAGCAGTTTCCTTTTAATTCTTGAACAAATACTTCAGTTGAAGGTTTTCTTAAACGCAAAAAGCCGATTAATACATCATTTTCTGTATCTTCAAATGAAAGAAAATATTCCATACCATCAGAAGCGTTCATCTTAATCTCTACCAGAGAAATCTTATCAGGGTCAGGATTAACTCCATCATCTCTAATTCGATGACCTACCTCACGACAGCGTATGCATCGACATTTTTTGCCGTCTTCATGAAGCAGTTGTTTGGCAATCTGTCTCATATTACCCTTTTTTGCACCAGCAACGACAATATTAGTAGGTAGATCTCTTAGAGCCCTTTTGATTCTAACAAAAGGAGGAGTAATCATTTTTATCTGAGCCATGAGTTCTGCTGTTTCATCGTCCGTTAAAGCTTTATACTCTCCAGCATGATACATTTCCTCAAGGACTGTTCCTGGCATAACTTGAGTGGGGTAAAGTTTAATTTCATCAGGAATGAGTCGAGGGTCTTCATAGAGTTTTTTGAATGCTTCAATGTCTTTCTCAAAGGAAGAACCAGGCAAGCCGGGCATCATGTGTGCAGTAACTTTAAGGCCACTATCTTTTAGATTCTTGAAAGCAGCGTATACTTCTGCCATCCCATGCCCTCGATTGATAGTTTTTAGAACATCATCAAAAGTAGATTGAACACCTATTTCAGCTCGAGTAATCCCTAAATCAAGTGCTTCTTCAAGTTGATCTGGTAGACAATAATCCGGTCGAGTTTCTATTGTAAGACCTATGCAGCGATGTTCACTGGTCTCATTAATAAGATGGGCTTCAGCTAATGATAAAGAAGTTCTACCATTTAGTGCATCAAAGCAGCCCTTAACAAAATTGGTTCTATATTCTTTAGGGTAGGCATGAAAAGTTCCTCCCATAATAATAAGGTCTATTTTATCAACAGAATGACCTATTTGATAAAGCTGGCTTACACGATGAGAAGTTTGTTCAGAAGGGTCATACTTGAAAGTTTGGCCTCTTTGAGCAGCAGGTTCAAGCCCGGTATAACTTTGAGGGGTGGCATTTTCTTTTGAAGGCCCCCCGGGGCACATTATACAGATCCCGTGGTCACAAGGAACGGGTTTCATCATAACAGCTATTACTGCCACTCCAGAAATAGTGCGGACTGTTCGTATGCGTAGAAGATCTACAAGAAGGGGTCTTTCTTCCGGAGTAGCTAAAGCAAGAATTTCGCTGTTGCGAGGGTATCCTGGAAGGTTAAATTGTTTGCAGATTTGTCGTTTAAGTATTTCAACACTTTTAGGAGTTGGCTTAGTTTCTGCTAATAATAACTCTTTAAGAAGAAGTAGGGGGTTAGAGGGGGAAGTATTGTCAAACATACAAAAACCTAGTAACTGAAAACTAAGTCAAAAGAAAGATCTTATCTTCTCTTCTGGGTACGACGACGATTCTTAACGCTTGAAAATTGTCCAATTGGCTTATCACGAATTGTACGGTTAATGAAATTAGTTTTATTACGAATACGTGGACTAGGGCTAGGACGTTTCTTAGAATCAATTTTTGGAGTCTTACGACGTACTTGGCCGGCATTAGATAATCTTCCGTGCGTCGATTTAGACGCCTCCAACTGTGATTTTGTGATAATAATAATTACTCATTGTTTTTACCTTCTTATTATGCGTCTCATGTGTGATTATAAAACAATCGATTTGTGTTCTCTTTCTTTTTATTAATTCTGCTTTGCTTTTTTTTTGGTTAGTCATTGTTTATTATGACTTCTCTCCTTGTTCTCGTTCTTGTCACTTAAAGTTAGTCTGCCACGAGTAACTTTTTTTTTATTAATTATGCTTCTTTTTTTTTGGTTAGTCATTGTATATTATGCTTTCTCTCCTTGTTCTCGTTCTTGTCACTTAAAGTTAGTCTGCCACGAGTAACATTTTTTTGCTGATTTTAGAAGAATGCATCTAACGTTGTTTGTGCTTGTGCTGTATCTATTTTTTTCTTTATCTTTAATAGTGCATTTTCTAGTCTTTCTCTCTGGAATTTTCTTTCTTCTACTAGAAACTCTATTATTCCATCTATATCGAACTCCCCTTGCTCTATTTCGTATTTATCCGTATAATCCGGCTTTAGAAAAATCTCTCTGATGTCATCTATATCTACATCAAATTTTATTCTCTCATCATGCTTCATTGCTTCTTCCAGTGTTTTGTGTTTCTTAATTGTCTTAATTGCCGTCTTTGGCCCTATCCCTGCTATTCCGTCTGGATTAAAGTCCGTTCCTATTAGTATGCTTGCATCTATTAATTCTGCCCTCGTCATCTCTAATTCTTTTAGCACTTCATCTATCCTTATTATCTCTGGTTTTATCTTTGTTCCGTCTTTTCTTGTTGTTCTTGTTAATGACAAGTTTCTGACCACTCTTCTTGCTCCAAACAATAATGTATCATAATCTTGTGAAGCAGCTGACCATACTTTTCCTTTCTCTACCATTACTGCTGCTTGCGCTTCTCCATCACTTGGCGCATCTATTACTGGTATTCCCATTAGTTTTAGCAATCTCTTTGAATCATCTACAATGTCCTTTGTTACCTTAGTTGTTCTTTTTGCCATCTTTGCTGCTTTTTCTATATCCCCTTCTTTCATTGCTTTTTTGTACTCTTCAGAAGCTTTTTTCTTCATCTCTGCTCTTCTTCTCAGCTCCTCTCTTTTCATCTCTACTGGTTTTCCGTCAAAGATAAATATCGGCTTTATTCCTTCTCCCATGAAATTTCCGTATCTCCTTAGTATTCCATCAAGATGACTTGTTACATTTCCATCTGTATCTGTTAACACTGCACCATATGATTGTCTTACTACTGATAAGAACTGATAGAGTATATTAAATCCATCAAAAGCTAACTTCTTGCCTTTCAGATCTGCCATTTTTATTTCTGCTATAAGAACTACTTTCTCTCCTCTGTTTTTTCTAGCTAACTCTTCAGCTCCCTTTAGTACTTCACTTAATCCTTTTACACCCATTTTTTTTCTCTCTCTTCAGTTCTGTTTTTTTCTTTCTTCTTTCTTCTTTCTCTATTTTTACTCTTCTCTTTCTATTACTACGCTTGTTGAAAGTTTGATATTTTCAAAGATTTCCAATCCCTCTGTTACTTCACCCACTCTATTTTCTGGACTAGACATCTCATTATCATTTAAGTGAATATTAATCATTTGACCCTGAGGACTAAAACTTACTTCTCCTTTCTTGAATGATTGTACTGCTTTTTCTTTACCAATTGCAATCTCTGTTGGAATCTGAAAAATCTCCCCTCTTTTCATACCTCTTGAGGTAAAAGGAGCTGCGAAAGCTATTTTTTGTACCGTTCTTGCAGCAGCTATCCTATGTAAGGTAATTTTTACTTCTCCTATATTTGGTAGCGTTAGTTTTAATTTGTAAGTCTCTAAATTTGAACTCATTGCTTCTATTTCTCCTCGTCTTCTAAAAAGTTTTAGACAATTTTATTTTCTTTCATCTTTCTTTCATCTATTTTTAGTGTTTGATTTTTCTTTTTAATAACACTAAAAAATGTTTGAACTGATTCATCTTCGAGGTTTATGCGTTTACTACAACAACCATCAATTTATTCACTTCTCCTACTGCTCTTATTCTCATCTCTTAACGTTTTACCTACTTCATCTCCTGTTTTCGCATCAGTTTCCTCCACGGATGTTAGTTCTGATTCCATCCCCTCTCCTCCTTCTAATGATGAACTCAACGAAACATATCGTCATTGGACTACTCCATCACCTGTTAATGATATTCTTCTTTCCCCAGACGGTAATTCTTGTCTTGTCTCAACTCAAGAAAGCCTACTTATGATTAATACTAATAATTTTTCAGATATTACTTCTTTCCCTTCCTTTACTTCAAGACTTTCATTTCATGCAATTAATTCTTCTTTCAGTTTTGCTTTTAGCATTGGTTCATTCTTCATCCTTAACTGGTCTTCTGAGTTACCCCTCTTCACAAACGTCTCTTGGGCGCCTTTTACTAGCTTACCTAATGCTGTAACATATGATAATGCAAACGATACATTATACCTAGCTTTTAACAATCATGGGATTGAAGCAATTATTAACACTACTTCATTACCTGTTGGAGCATTTTGGAACTGGTCAATCTTTGGTATTTCACCAAATTATGCAGGATTGGAATGGATGAGAACTGATCAACAATTGGCTGTAATGACTGAGCAAAAAATCCTAAAACTTGATCCTTTACTTAATCAAACCTCGCTCTTTACTCCTCCAGCATACCTTGAAACGCCTTTCTATGAAATGGATTATGATAAAGATAATGAAGAACTTATTATAGTTAATATTAATTTAATGGTTGGTTATATGCCCTTAACTGAGGGATGGCGTAATATCAGCCTCTCTACTGTTGCGGATAGAGTTAGTTTCTATAACTTTTACTTTGCTTCTGAAAATATATTCATAGCCTCAGATATAGGTCTTTGGGAATTTAACCCCTATTGGGAGGTAGTTAATTACTGGAATTTTCAGAATAATTCTTTTCCTTCCTATCCAATCTATTCCGTCGAATTCTCAGCAGATTTTACTTATGGATACCTTAATCACCATTCTAATGGTATAACATTCTTTAATCTTACATCTTCTTATTATGAAAAGGTGATCTATAGTGAAGGAGCTACTTTTGGAGCAATATCCTCAATTCATTGGGATGATGGTGGTTCATCTCTTTATTTTTTCACTTCTACAAGTTTATGGTGCTATAAATACCTTGATGACACTTTTTTGAATTATGACTTTGCTCTCATTTCAACTGAAACATTTGTCACATTTGAACTAGCTTATGGATCTGATATAGGGTTTGTTGTAACCAGTTTTCACGTTTATCAATTTAATCTTACATCATTAGAACTTATGAGCTCCGCATCGATTAACCAATCAATATTAACTTCTCGTATCACTTGTGCTGCATGGGTTGAGTCACTTGAACTACTTTTTATTGGAACTACGGGAATAGGGTTGCTAGTATACTATGGTGATAATAATATTACTCTATTTCCCACGTATCTTGGGTTTGTAGGTGAAAGAATCAAACATTTGTTGTATGATCATGTAGCTGATCGTTTGATAGCCATCTCAATATATAGTGTTTACATTATTGAATTCACATTTTTCACCAAAAGAGTTTTTTCATTGCATAACCTTCATCCTTCGAATATTCAATATTTACGTGTCATACGCCATAGCGGATTATTTCTTATAGGGTTACAAAGTAATGAAGTAATTATCAGCTCTCCAGAATCTTATAGTGATTATTTGACTTTCTCAATGAGTAAAGTGCTATCCGAGGAGCAAGTCTATCAATCAATAGCTTTTGATCCGTATGTGAGGAATCTATTTATCGCAACAAATTTACGAGGGATAATTGTAGCTAATTTATTCAGTGATAATAACTATAACCGAACTACAGAAAATGGTTTACTATCAAATATTGTAACTGATGTTTTTTATGCACCGAAATATGATAAACTCTTTATTTCCTCAGTAAAAGGACTAACGATTGCCGGATTAGATATTCCTTTTCCAGACCATGGTCCTCCGACAATAAATAGCCCCCCAGATATGGAGTTATACGAAGGAGATTATGATGCTATTATTGAATGGGAAGCTTATGATGAAACACCTGATGTTTACGAGATTTTTAGAAACGGAACACTAGTTTATGAGCGTTTATGGTTAACTGAAAAAATAACTTTTAATGAGTTATCACTAAAAGCAGGAGTTTACAATTTTACTTGTACAGTTACTGATAAGTTCTCATCATCAGATAATGATACGGTGTGGGTAACGATTTTAAGCTTTGATAATGAAAGCTCAAGTAATTGGTTTCAAAATTTTACCTCATCAACTATATTTATACCAATAGTCATAGGCATTGGTGGAGCTGTAGGAATAATAGCTTACGTCTATATTAGGAAAAAACTAGACCAAAGTTAATTGCAAAACAAGTAATAGTTTAATAATTCCTCTGCTTAGCTTACTCTATGCCTCAAAAAGAGCGTTATGCAACTGTAATGGATTTTTTTAGAAAAAAAGCTTCACCAGAGGCTCCATTTCTTTCTCTCTGGAAACACTTTCCCTATGAAGATACTCAAGCTA
Source organism: Candidatus Heimdallarchaeota archaeon (assembly GCA_030638685.1). Classification (GTDB taxonomy): domain Archaea; phylum Asgardarchaeota; class Heimdallarchaeia; order Heimdallarchaeales; family DAOWED01; genus DAOWED01. Next base: position 10,868 of record DAOWED010000160.1, read on the forward strand.
AATCCCTGGCGGAAGCACAGATTCGTTTTCAGAAAAACTTCAATGTAGATATCATGAAAATTGCTCCCCATGGCAGATACTGCGCAGTAGACTGGGGTGCAGAGATTTATTTTCCAGATTTAACGGAGTCAGTTTCTGGTTCCTCAAGGTGCAGTAAATATCAGTATAACGAGCTCAATGATTGGCAAACATTGGAAAAAGTAGATCCTCTAGATGGAGAGTTTGGAAAACAAATAAAGGCTATAGAATTAGTTGAAAAAAATCCTAATTTTGACGCTAATCGGGTTCCAAAAATGATGACTATATTCAATCCTGTAATGACCGGTGCAAAATTATCAAAAGATGAACGTTTTGTAAAAGATTTACTGGAAAACCCGAAACTTCTTCTTCCTGTCTTAGACATTTTTGTTTCTGTTGTCTCAGAATTTGCTAGAGCCTGTATTGATGCTGGATGTGAAGGTATTTTTTTCTGTACTCAACAAGCTCAAGAATCGGAAATGACCCATGAAGAGTATAAGAAATATGTTTTAGCTTCTGATTTGAGAGTACTGCGTAATATCGGTAAAAAAGCTGATTTTACGGTCATGCATGTTCATGGTGATGATGTATACTACGATCTTATCGCGGATAGATACCCAACTACTGCAATAAACTGGCACGATTATGATTCAAAACCTTCGCTGGTAGAAGGTTCTGAAAAAACCGATAAATTAGTCTTTGGAGGATTGGATGAGAACAATACTTTACGTAATGGAACAGATGAAGAGGTAAAAA
>DAOWED010000187.1 GCA_030638685.1 Candidatus Heimdallarchaeota archaeon
CGAATTATTATATCGTATCCGACTCCAGCTAATGAGATCGCTCCTTTTTCCAGGTCAAAACCGGCCACGCCTCCGATTGGAAAACCGTAACCGGGGTGAACATCTGGCATTGCAAGAGCGGCTATTTGTATTCCCGGGAGGGCAGCAACATTTCTTATCTGTTTGAGAGCATTCCATTCTTTTCCGGCTTGTATATCTGCTAACAAATGATCAATAATTTCTTGATCTCCGTAAATTCTAGCCGGGACATTCATATCACCTTGTTTAGGGAGTTCCCAAATATGTTTCTCCACTTCAGTAAGGTTAGTTAAATCAACGTCTGTCATTAGTTACTTAGTGCGCTATTGACTTATTTAGATTTTGAAAGTTGTTTGGTTTTTTGAAATATGACTTAAACGTCTATTACACTACGTACTATCCATTTTTCCTCTTCATTCTTTACAAATATCCCGTGGTAAGTAGCAGCTTTTGCTTCTGTTAAAAATTCATGTTTTACCGCGTTTCTTTCTTCTCCTCTTGCTATCCCTTTTAATTCCCATTTCTTTTCATCATTTCCTTCTGTTATTTCTGATACGTCAAACTCTGAAAAGAAAGAATGATTGATATCTGCCTGTGCTAACAGTTCATTTAGATAATTAACAAAAAGACCTTCTCTACTATTGGCTGTTAGTTCAATTGTTACTTCTTCTTTTGGTTCAACTCTACTAATTTCTGTCATTATTGAGAAAAGAGCTTTTGCTGCTTCAATTATTGCTTCCTCAAATGTTTCTCCCCATCCTAAAACGCCAACATCTGCCTCATGATCTAGTAATTCATATCCTTTTTTTGAATGCTTCATGTTATCTAATTTGAATTGTTCTCACTCATTAAAATACTTAGTATAAGAGAATAAGAATAATGAACATGTAAATAATACCATAATGTTATGCTCATAAGATGATTGCTCTTAAGTAAAAAAGTCAATTAATTCTCAATGAAATCTCTTATTCATAATTCGCTGGAAACAGAACAAACTATCGATTATGGGTCACAAGAGAAACTGAAGCTTTTAATCTCTTCCTCATGTCCACTTTGTGACCGAATGATTGAGCTTTATGATGAGGTGAAGTATGATTTACCTTATCATAAATTAGTTGAAGTAGTTAATATTGAACAAGAACGGAATTTTAGTCTTCAAGGATTGATTGTGTCTTCTGTTCCTTGTTTGTTGGTTAATTCCAAAAAAGGGTGGAAAGTGGAAGAATTGGCCTTAACTGACAAGTGGTCTTTTTTTGGGCATCTTTTGAACTTACTTGTTTAAATTTTCCACAAAGTTTATTTTTGTCTCGAGCTTTTACATCTTTATGGGTAAACAAGAATTTGATTTAAGTACTTTCTTGAAACAAACTGATCCTAGCAAGAATCCAACTCCTTACAATTTTAATCCTAAAGCAATTCTAAGAAACGTTTTATATTTTTTGATTATTTTTGCTGCTGGTTTTCTATTCTTTGGTTTATCCTACGTTATAGGCAAATATTATCTCCCTGACCTGATTTCTGATCCCGAAAAAAGATGGAGATGGGATTACGGCATCTTTTTTGTATTAGGTGAATTGTTTGTGCTATTCTGGCTTATTTTTGCCCGTCAAATTTTTAGCAAATGGGAAAATCATATCAATAAATATGAGCAGAATCTACTTTCTGAACTTATGGAGTAATTTTATAGCATTAACTCATTGTTATTTGATAGGTGCATTGCGGATCTCCGCTTCTTATACATGTTGTTCTTATCTGTGCCGAGTTTGGTCCCAGAAGTCTTGCGATAAACTCTTTATCAAAAGAACATAATTCAGGCATGTTTTTTGCAGCTTCGTAGAATACACAATTATGGATTTTTAATATTATTTCACTATCACTTGATAGTTCCAGCTCTGGGAATGTTTCTAGTTCGTGAAGTATCTCTACTACTGCTTTTACCTTTTCATCGTTTGGTAACCCTTTAAGTCTTAAGTCATATCTACTTGCATGCTCTCTTGCTACTTCACTAAGAAGCCTTTCTACATCTTCTTTTCCATTTTCATCAATTAACTTGTTTAGCACTAGTTGTAATAGAAATGAGTACCTTTTGGGATAGGCTGATGCTGATTCTTGTTTTACGTAATATATGTACCTTGGTCGTCCTTTTCCCTCTCTTATTGCTTTCTTCCCTATTGATTTATCGTTATTTTCTAATTGTGTTAGATGTTGTCTTATTGCTGTTTGAGAAATACTTATTCCCTGCTTTTCCAGTTCTTTTTCTAAATCATCAATTGAAGACCTTTTAGTTCTTAAGATGTTTAAAATTTTTGACCTTGTATCATCACTCATTTGTAACCCTTCTCAATTTTTTTTTGCTTATTTAATATGCATTATTATGTTTTCTTAACAATACATTATTTTTATCTATTAAAAAACTTTTATTTATAAAAAATAGCCTCAAGTGTTTTGCAATCATTTTCTCAAAAATCTATTTTTTAATCATAAGGTTATTTCTCCTATTCTCATTAAACCCTTTTTCTTCAGTTTTTCTTGTATTCATTTGTTTTTTGAATATTTCATAGGCGCTTTTTTCTTCTTCATCTCTGAGTCTTTACATCGATTTTATATTCCTTCTTACTGTTAATTCATTTTTTTGTCATAACACTTTCTGCGTTATCTTGTTTCGACTTCAATTTATAGTCGCATCTTCTTCTATTCCATTTCATTTTCCTTAATTTCGTTCTTTTTTGTATCCTGATAACTTGCTAATTCTTTATACATTAGTCATATTGCAAAAAAATACCATATTCAACACTTGTTTACTAGAATAGCTTAATTAAAAACCTTAAAAAAACTCAATCATTTCAATTAATCGCTTTTTTCACTTTTTAATAGAGATTATTCCTTTTTCAAATAACGGTTAATCAGCAAGGTTTATAATTGCGGTCTGATGGACTCAGTCTGTAAAAACAATTTTTGACCTTATGAGGTAGAATACTTACATGGAGAATGAAACCACAGTTAAAGCCGTTCAAGATTATCTAGAAAAAGCTGGACTGAAATTTACAATGGATGGCCAAAGAATTATCTTGGGTTATCAAGGAAAAAATGGATCTTTCAGAATTCTAGTTTTAATTGACAACGAGAAAAACGTCATAAGAATAATGATCCCAGGTTATCTAACGTTATCTGCTCGAAATAGAGATCTAATCTTAACGAAATTGATGACATTAAACTATCAATACGTGTTAGGTAAATTTGGTTATGATGAGCAAGATGGAGAAGTAAGAGTAGAAGTTAATATTCCAATCGATGGATTAAGCTTAACTTACGAGGCCTTTC
>DAOWED010000195.1 GCA_030638685.1 Candidatus Heimdallarchaeota archaeon
GTAACCTTTTTTATGATTCAATTTTAGATTTTATTCCATTTTTCGGTCTAAATATGATATTGGGCTATGTTATTCAAAGTAGAGCCATTGACAAAGATGAAAAGATCAAAGATTTAGCCTATAGAAGAGGAGCTTCAAGATTCTGGCTTTTCAAATTTTTCAGCTATCAGACGGTTATCAGTATGGGTTTTGCTCTAGGAATAACTGTATCGTTGGTGAAGATTAATAGTTTACTTTTTGAGCAAACGATTGCAATTCCTGAAATAAATAACGTGGTCAATATAATCATATACCTATTCGCATGGCAATTATCTTTTCAAATTGAAGCAATTCGTCGCAAAATATTCTTGAAAAATATTGATCTTGGCCAAGAAGAACACAACCGTAATTTAGCAGGAGAATACACAGATTCATCTATTATTAAAGGGGGTTTTACCTTTTACCTCTTCGCTATAACAATAATTTTGCTTGGTAATTATTTTGTTTCAATGTTTGAAGAGATTTTTCAAATATTAGAATTAGGTACTATTAAATTAGTATTTACTCTTTTCGCTGCAATAATTTTCCTGATATTTCTTCTTAATCTAACTGAAAAAGTGTTTAATTATTTTATTTCACGTATTGAAACATCCTCGAGTGTAAGTGATGTTTCTCAGATTCTTAAGGATTGGAATATGAAAATAAGATCATGGGATATTAACTTTCTAATCCGAAAGATAGAGCCTTTTGGAATAGTATCAGCTCTTTTCCGATCAATTAAAAAAGCAACAAAAATGAATCGATCCATTTGGTTAATTTTCACCCTTTATCTTATGTCTTTTGGCTTTTATTCGTATCCTCGATTAAATGATGAAGTTAACGAGTTCGTTTCCGATCATGATACAACAATTAAAGATGGTTTAATTACTCTTCCACCAGGATATGATCCTAGTGAATTTCTTACCCGGATAAATCATCGTCCTGAAATAAATACATTCTTACCCATTTATCAGATTGATTGGTCTACTGAAAAGTCAGCTATTGTTAAGTTCCTTTACACCGATGTTTCAAGATTTGTGAATTCATTCGACTTATTCGATGAGATTGAAGATGAAGAGGTCAAAGATAAAATAAGAGCCCTGAGGTATAAAAGCTCTGAGTGTTTATTCAACAAAGAAACAGCAAAGGAGCTTAACTATGATGTAGAAGATGTAATGATTTTTAACGTTAGATACTACGATTCTATAAACTCATTGCTTAACTTAGAAGGAATTTCCTACACCTTAAAATTCACTAGAAATATTGAAATCACTGGAGTACTGGAGAGTTTACCTCTTCCATTTGATTTTGATGCATTACTCGATGATTCAGCACTTCCTTTTTCTCATCCACAAATGCTTTTTAAAGTTCCTAAGTTATTTGTTAATTTAAGAGCTGTAGTGGTTGATTTCGAGGGTAGTAGCACTGAGAAAGCCTCATTTACACAATGGCTAAAGAATGCTTATCCTGATTGCCAATTTTATGATTCAAATACTCAAAACCTAGCCAAAGAAATGACGAATGCAAAACAACCTTTTACTGTATCAGCTTTGATGATCTATCAATGCAGCATCATAATAGGATGTTTAGTAATTATTTGGCTTTTCAACGAAAATATATTGAAAACAACAAAACCAGTAAAAGAACAACTTAGCAAAAGAGGATACTCTGAATACGATTACTCGGATATAAGGTCGAAATTTACCTTCAGATATTGTTTATTCCAATGGTTTAATTCAATACTTATTCTAACCTTTTATATCATCTTTCAGATGAGTCAAGGAATAGGTACCTCTGCAACAATGAAATTAGCTTTCAAAACGTCCTTGATTTATGCCATACTATTGGTTATTTGTGGAGGAATAGTTATAGGTTGGTTAAGTCATTCAATGACAAAAACAAAAAAAGAATTTACTTATTAGATCAAAATGATAAATTGATTTGTTAAATAAAGTTCTGATTGCCATTTAAAGGAGTAGTGCTTCAGTAAGAAAAATTCTACAGGTTTTATTCTCCCAAATTACTCCATTATCATCCTAGTAAGTTTTATTAGAGTAAAAGTGTAATAGTAATCTAACAGATACGACAATTACTTTAATGGAACGGGAAAATTATGTTTTTATTGTTTAAACAACAGAAATCAATCAAATACGTTATTATTATCCTTTGCTTAATAGGAGGAACAATTAACGCTTTACAGACCAATGCACAAGATCAAACAACTGATCAAATCCGTTCTAAAAATATATCAGAAGATAACTTTGGACCCTTAGTATATACCCATCCTTCTTTCAGTTACTCTTATTCTCCTCATGATCCAATTGAGATAAATGATGATACTGACTTTACTTCTGCAAATGGTGTAACAAGTGGTTCGGGAACTGAAGAAAAACCATATATTATTGGACATTGGAATATTACTGCTTCAGGCAATCATGGTATCTTTATTAATGGAACAACTAAACATTTCATTATTCGGAATAACTTTATTGATAATGGAACATCAGAGGGTAATCAAGGAATTTATCTGTACAAAATCGCATCTGGAACTGCTAAGCTAGAAAATAACGTTTGCCAAAATAATGCCATTGGCATTAGTCTTTTTTTGTCTTCAGATAATTCTTTGATAAATAACCTTTGCACAAATAATATCATTGGTGTCTATATTAACAGATCTTCATATAATTTCTTAGCGAACAACAATATCTCAAATAACCAAGGTGGAATCGAGATGGATTTTTCACATAATAACGCTTTGATAAACAATACTTTTGGCTCAAATCGTTACACGGGGATCGTTCTTATTGGATCTAGCTTTAATCTTATTTCTTGGAACTATATTATCGATAATAATAACGGTATTTATTTGTACTATAGTTACTATTCTCCATTTCCAAAAGCTATTAGTTCTGATAACAACCTTATTCATCATAATTCTTTTATCGCTTATGGCGTTTTCTCTTATCACGGCAGTAGACATGCTTCTGATTACGGAAACGATAACATATGGTATGATAAAGAATCTAATGAAGGAAATTATTGGGATGATAGAGACGTGGAAGAGGACGGATATTCAATACCTAGTCCTCATCCTAGATCCATCGATCCTTATCCCTTACAAGTGCCACCAGTTTTAACAACACCGGTTGAGAAACCTAAGTGGAATACCACTTCAGATGCTAGTTTTTCTCATATATTTATCGTTATGACCATTCTATCTGTATTAGTTTCAACAAACTATGTCAAGAGAAAAAAGTAACCGATCTATCCTTTCCTAAATATCTAATATGTCCTTTTTACTAGATATTCCCCTATCGCTTCAATATGTCTTCCTTTTTCCCCTAGTCCAGCTTCTTTAAGCGAATCGAATGCTTCCTCTACTAACTGTTCCTTAATTTTCTTAGCATATTCTATTGAACCTATTTCATTTAGTAATTCTATGAACTTACCTATTTCCTCTACTGTGGCATCGGATTTTTCAAATATTGCTTCCATTTTTTCTTTCTGTTCTTCTGTTGCATTATTGAAAGCATGTACTGCTATTATAGTTCTTTTCCCTTCTTTTACATCCCCTCCTTGTTGTTTACCTAGTTTTTCCGTTGTTTGCAATAGATCAAGTAAATCATCTTGTATCTGAAATGCTATCCCTGTTTTCTTGGCAAAAGTGCCTAGTAAGGTAGCAAGAGGGGTATTAGCATCTTTAGTACCAAGTATGGCTCCTGCTTCTGCACATAGTTCAATTAAAACACCCGTTTTCTTCTCCATCATTTCTAGCACTTGCTCTACAGTTATGGATGTAACCGGTTGGTCTACGAAATCAATATCACTCTGTTGTCCGATAGCTAACTCGATCATTACTTCTGCTAGTCGTTTGATTATGTGAGTGGTAATATCGCTTGGTATATTTGCTTGAGTTAATAGCCAAAAAGCTAAACTTAGCTGAGCATCTCCTGTTAGAATGGCTGTGTCTACATTCCATTTTTTGTGAACAGTTGGTACATTTCTTCTGAGATCATCATTGTCCATAATATCATCATGTACTAATGTAAAAGTGTGCAGTGTTTCTATCGCTGCAGCAACATGAATTGCTTCTTCCTCTAATCCACCTGTCGCTTCACAGCTGAAAACTGTTAAAGCTGGCCTTAATCCCTTTCCTTCTGCTTGAAAATAGTGATTTGCTGCAGAGCTTAGTGGTTCCTTGAAATTGAAAGTATCATCAATCCCCTTTTTTATGGTTTTTAGCACCTTAGAATATATTTCCTCTGCTTTTCTTAACATTTCTTCTGAAGAATTGGACATATGAAGTGACGCTTTTTTTAGCTTAAAACTTTTCTGATTAAATAAACAATTAGCTATTTTCACGGAAACAAGCTTAGTAATTCCTTAAGATTCTTAATTGGTTTTTCTGAAATAGGTAAACTCTTCATTAATGGTTCTGGGATTTTCTCAAAAGGTAAGTAAAGAATTGCATCATGCATTCCTGCATCTCTTCCTCCCTTAACATCCTGATAATATTCGTCACCTATATGTACTGTCAAACCTTTTTCTTGACCCATCTCATTACAAGTGTACTCAAAGATTTTAGCACTTGGTTTTGCTATTCCATACTCAAATGATTGAACTACTGTATCAATATATTTCATCAATCCTGTCTCTTTCAATCTTTTTAGAGGATAATCGTTTATTGTATTAGTTATAATTCCAATCTTGTATCCTCTTTCTTTCAATGTTTTAAGCACTTCTGTCGCTTCAGGGTATATTTCTGCTTGTGGATGGTTCGACCACTCTTCATTAAAAAACTTTCCAGCGTCTTCGTGATTTATTTCAAGCCTTTCAAATACCATCTGAAAGAAAGTAATCCAATATTCTTGATCATGCTGCGAATATTTGAGTTCATTCTCTTTCAAATATTCAGGTATCAAACTATGGGCTCTAAAATAGCTTTCCAGAAATTCTTCTTTTGAGTGATTATTTTTTCCATTTATTCTACTCATGGTTCTTCTGAATACTTCATAGATTACTGAATAATAGTCAAAAAGAGTGTTTCCAAAATCAAAAGTAAGAGCTCTAATTCCATCATACATCTTATTCATTTTGTTCTTCTAGTTAGCCTTAATAGATTATTTTTCAACTAACTTGTTGATTAATTAAGATTTTCTTACTCATTCATATAAGCCCAGTAAACATCTTCTACTTGTTTATATAGTTCGCTTTGTACTTGCTTATCCACTTTAATGGAGTATTTTACTAAGTATGGTTTAGCTGCTATCTGGTCTGCTAATGTTCTTAAAAGGTGTCTCATACCATAGGTTTCTTTGTTTGTTATTACAGAATAAATCACTTCATCTCTTCTTTCGACCATAATAGAATAGTGCATATACTGTATACTTCTCAAGCTCGTTACTTGCCCTCCTTTTGAAAAGATTTCCCCTGAAAGGTCACTTAATGCCCTCAAGAACCCTCCTAAAAGAAGATCATCATGGATATCACCTTTTAGTTCATCTGAAAAAACGTAGGAGAAAGCAGCTATTCCTTCCGGTAGAACTATTAATAGAGCAAGAGGTTCAGATAGTTCCGCTGAAAATTGCTGGGGAGTGGTTATTGATCTATAAATATCACCCAGTACTTCTATTTCTTTAGAAATCTCATACATTGCAGCAGGATCTGGTTGAACCTTCATGCTTTGAGTTAATGGTAAAGTTAATCGGTCTCTCATTACTTGAGCGTGTTCAAACAAAATGTAATAATTTTCAGCTTTTGCTAGAGTAATAGCTTGACTAAGTAAATCATCGGCATGTTCGAATTTCATTTGAGCTTTGGCTAATGATGCGTGAATAATTAATAGTTCACAGATTACTTGTGGAAGATTAAACTGTTTAAGCACAATATAAAGATCATTAATTCTTTGCTCAGCAATTTGTAATTCATCTACTGAACTTGTGAGCTCATACTTCCTTGTAGATAGCTCAGCTAATAATAAAAGACTTCTAATTGTGATATCAATATACTCTGTTTCTGCTGATGTTGTGAGTGCCTTATCCAAGTACATCTCTGCTTTTCCATAATTAAATCGTCTTAGTTCTAACCCACCTCTCACAGTATTAATTTGCATTTGATCAAATACTGTTGATGAGTATTTAGAAAGATCTTCAGCATAGGTTAGTGCTTTTTCACATTCATCATACTGTTGTGCAGCTAGAAAAACATCTGCAACATCACCGTATAATCTTCCATCCTCCATCTTATTTCTGTTTAGAATTTTAAGAGCAATATTTACATGATGAGACGCTTGTATCATTGCTCCCATTCCCTTATAAGCTGTACCTAGTCTTATGTGATGAATTGTTAATTTTCTCAATTGTTGTGTTCTTTCCCAATAATCGGTTATTTCTAAGAAAATGTCAATTGCTTTCATATGTTTTCCTTGGAAAATTAGTGCATAAGCTTGATTTGCCTTACATTCAATTGAATGAGCGTATCCTGCTTCTTTGAGCAGTTTTTTGGCATCAAGAAAGAGAACTTCTGCTTCTTTGTACAAACCTTGCTGTATTCTAATATATCCAAGAACATTTATAATCCTCCCTTGAAGTATTTCATCATTAAAACTTTTTGCTGCTTTGTAGCCCTCTTTAGCAATTTGAAGGGCTTTTAGTACATCTCCACTATACAAATATGCGTTGCTCATAGCCATATAACATGGGAGAATAGCGTGATGAAAGCGTTTTTGTGTTTCAGGATCATTTTCCAGTTCCTCTACATTCTGAAAGGCTTCTTTCGTTACAGAAAGTGAATAAGGATAATCTCCCCAAATATTGGCTAACTTAGATTTTTTGTTGAACATTTCTGCTTGATCTAAGAGAGATTTGTCTCTTATTTCTAGTATATTGAGCATCTCAAGTGCTTTCAAAGTATATCCTTTTTTGATAAATATATCTATCTCCCAAAGCCTAGCACCCACTGAGTTACTTACTGTAGCTATTTCTTCGATTCTATCATAGTGCAATAAATAAAATGCTATTCGTGCAATTAAATGGCTTAGTCCGTGAGTAAGAACTATTTTTCCCTCTTGATAGGCCCCAAAAAGACATTTGGCATAATCCAGAAAGGAATCTGTTTTTGGACATTCTTCAATTACTTGCGAAATTATTTCTTTGTCTTCTACAGTTAAATCCAGCAAATGAAATTCAAGTTCAGGGGCTATTTTTACCAATTCATTCTTTCCTCCTTATTCCTACTCTATGTATTCCATAATTGACATTGAATACTTAATAAATATACTTACTATAATTTTAAAGGTTAGTATATCACAAAAATAGCTGAAAAAGTAATTTAAAATACACCATACTATCTTTTTCACTTAATAATTTTGGTTTTACCCGAGTATTACCCAGTTTCCTTGTTTGCCATTTTAAGCTATTTCTATCGCGTTTTCTCAAGATAATACTGCATTTACATATGAGTACCTTTATTAGTGTTTTTGATTATATATATAAATGAATCAAAAGCTAAACGGAAAAAAGGCAAAAGGAACATTGGAAAACTAATCAAAGTGAAAGAAAAAAAGGCGGTAAAAAAATGGTCATCAGTACAGACAATGAACAGGAGCAAGTAAATCGGCGAATGTGGCAGAAAGAACAGATATTGTTAATACTATTAATACCATTACATCCCATTAAAGGGAAGGATTTGTATGCTCTTACTAAATTCTATCAACAACAAGTTGGGTACAAACTTGTTTTCCCAATAAAAACAAGAGAAGAGCTTCGAAAACAACTCAGAATACTGATAAAAAATGAAAAAGTGTTTGTTAAGGAAGGACGATACATAGTTAGTGAAATGGGTAAAAAGGAAGCAAGAAGCATCTTTGAAAGATTAACAACTAAAGAGGAGAAAGCATGGTCAAGAGGATTAATGGTGGGAAGAAAGATACTTCATGAAACCGGTTATACTCCAATTAATTTCGCAGAAGATCTAAGAGTAAGTAATGAACAAAGAAAAAGAAAGATCAAGAAAAATCGCTTTAGATAAAACAGATGAATGAAGTAAGAAGGAACAAATCTTATTTGTCATTAAACTTGCTAGCTATAAATAACTTCTATTGAAATTACTTCGTTTTCTAAAAAGAAATAAATAGTTTCAATCCTATAAATAACAACCAATTATTAAGGTGTAAATTATGGATAAAGTGTTTATGATTCTTTCAAGTGCTGATATGGTTGTTCATGAAGAACTTAGTTTTAAATATGCTTTCAATGCTGTAAAGCATAGCTGGATGGATGAAGTAAGAGTAATCTTATGGGGTCCAACTGAAATTATGGCTGCTGAAAATGAAGATTTTGCTGAGCAGGTAAGAATATTAATCGCCGGAGGAGTAGAAGTAATTGCTTGTAAAGCATGCAGTGATGGCTTTGGGGTGAGTGAAAAATTAGAAGAAGTAGGTATTAAAGTTCAATATGTGGGAACATTGGTAACTGAAATGCTTAAAGACGGATGGTATCAATTAACTTTCTAGCAAAAATTTACAGATAGTTATATCCATGTGATTTTGATTAAGATAAGTTGTTAAGCCATTATAAGAGCATATAATAAGATATGTGAGTATGAGGTAAAAGGACGATTTTCATGAGTATTGACAATGATGAAACGGCATTCACTCCCAAATTTGGACTTTTTAATAACCTAAAGTTCACACTCCCAATAACAGTGATACTAGTGCTTGTTGGTTTCATTACAGGGATCCAAAGAACAATACTCAGTCTTTATACTAAAGATGTAGGAGGGACAGGTCAAACTCTAGGAACGGCCTTTTTCATACAAATAACTCTAACCATCGGAACATTTGGTTTGATGAAGGCAATTGCTGATACAAAAATGAGTAAGTTTGCAGATGTAAAAGGAAGAAGAACGATGATGCTCGCTGGAGCATTAATTGTTGTTATTGGTTCAGGACCTATGGCTTTGATTAAAAGTTATTGGGTTTTGCCAGTAGGGAATGCTTTCATTGGTTTTGGACAAGGAATTTTGTTTAGTGCGGCAATGGCCTCATTAACAGATCTTTCTGGAGCCAAGCAAAGAGCAATGGCTTTGGGATTAATGGAATTATCTGTTTATGGAGGAACAAGTTTAGGCTCCATTACTGCAGGTTTTATGGCTGAACAAAATGCAGATGATTTTTTCATACCATTTTTTGTTGCTTTAATAATTGGCATTATTAGTTTAGTTATAGGCTATTTCACATTAAAAGAAACACAAACCCTGATTAAGCAAGATCAATTAGGAGTATCGGAAAAACTAAATAAATTAATCTCAGATCAAGAACATATTATAAGAGAAGTAGACTTATCCCCTTTTAAGAGTCCAACGATTATTGCTTCTTATTTCATGGGTAATTTAGCTAGATCGATTGATGCACTAATGATTATTATTTTGCCACTTTTCTTGATATTAATCAACGATTTTTCAACAGTAGAAATGAGTATTGTTGCTTCAAGTTTTACTATAATGTGGGCGTTAGGTATGCCTCTTTTTGGTCGTTTAAGTGATCAAACCGGAAGAAAACTACCAGTTTTATTTGGTGGAAGTTTACAAGCAACCTCTCTTATTCTTATCCCTTTCATGCCTAATCTGCTTTGGTTAATAGTTATTTCAGGGATAGGAGGAATAGGTTGTTCGCTCTACTATCCTGTTCTTCCTTCAATAAGTGTAGATATTGCTCCTCCTGAAATTAAAACACAAATTATAGGTCGATATAGAGCTGCATTAGATTCAGGTTATGTTGTAGGTCCCTTTATTCTTGCAATTATTGCTTGGATTTCATACAGTTATTACACTGATACTGACAAAGCAGTTGAAATGGCATTAACTGCTCCATTTTTTGTTTTTGGAGGATTACAGGTAATGATTGTTTTCTTCTTCTTATTTTTTGTTCGAGAAACTCGCCCAGCATGGGTTCAGCACAAGATTGCTATTTCTCATGCTGAAAAAATTCAAGAACTAACCTATATGATCGATAAAAGCGTTAACAAATACTTAGATGGTGTTTCCGGAGATGAATATGAAATTATTTTGGCAGAATTAAAGCAAGTAGAAAGTCAAGCAGATACCCTCGAAGAGATGCTTTCTTATCGAATCTATCAAAGAACAGGTGCTCAACCAGCCCCTGATGATTATGAATTTTTGAAAATAACTACCATTCTTGAAAGAGTAGCAGGTCGCTTACTTCATCCACTGCAAAAGCTATCTGTTTTACCTGTCGAACGTATACCTATAGAACTACATGAACTTCTCAGAGAAGAAAGCAAGGGGCTATGTAGGTTAATGGATGCAATGGTTACTTGTTATAAACTAATGAGTGAGCACTTGGAAAGAGTAATAGAAGGGTATGTAATGGTTGATAATATTGAAGCTGAACTGGATGTAAATTATAGAAAGTTATGGAACGGTTTAGTTAAGCAAGGAGATACAATTTCACCCACGAC
>DAOWED010000193.1 GCA_030638685.1 Candidatus Heimdallarchaeota archaeon
AACTGTGTTTTGTTTAATTACTGTTTCAACTCGGTCTCTTCTTATAATAGAATTAACGACTTCTGTCATTAGCAACTGTTGAATCTCGTCAACATCGTTAAAATTGTGCACCTCTATTTTTCGATCATTAATGACAATCGCAGGAACGTGCATAACGTTATACCTCGCTAAAATGGGCGGATTCTGTGTTACGTCAACTTCACTTATTACAAACTTGTTAAAAAAGGATTCACCAACGGCTTGCTTTATTGCTTGTTTTGCGGGCTCACAAGGGCCGCAACTGGGTTTTGTTAAGAACATAATTCGTATTGATTCCTCTTCTGACATTATTATTCACTTTCTGGGATTGATATACTATCTATAGTAATAGAACTCAAAAATCTTTTGCCAAGTTCTTTGATTGATACAGATTCAGAAGAAAACGGCTTAAAGTAGAGTTCAATGCAATTCTATCATTGAAATCGTAATACTTACAATATTATTCTATACTGAACAATTTAATAGGTTCTAAATTCTCCAAAATATGATTAGAAGCAATCAGAATAACGTCATACAAGCACATTAATAAATTGAAAAAAAATTATAATATTAGACTTAAGAAAAAGAGTAAATTATAAATGGGCAAAATTTCAATTAAAACTACCAGGGCTTAATTTAGTATCAAGGTGCTACATGAACCATTCAACAGAGGAAGTCTAAATGATAGATAAAACAGTAAATGTTAATGAATTAAAATTTCATCAATGTATTGATGATGTTTTTTATGTGGTAATATACAAAGATGGACTTCCTTTATTTGAAATGGATAACCAAGGAATCTATAATGAAATTAACTCATTAGTTATTACTGGGTATCTGAAAGCTTTTTGCAGTTTCACACAGTACTTAACAGAAAATAACGTGAGATATATAAACGTGGGCGAAGTCTCTATTGGTTTTGAAGAAGGAGAAAATTGCGCAATTTATTATATAGTAAAAAAAGTTACAGATCTCATTCAATTCAAAATGGAAGTTATCCTTAATGTTTTTGAAATGAAATATGGTGACTTCTTACAAGATAATTCTAAGTATTCTATACCCGCAAATTTTGATCCGTTCAATATTGAGGTTTTAGAGATTCTTTCAAGTGAAAAAGTCCAATTTCACTACATTCCTCACAAAAGCTTACCCCTAATTGGTGATAGTGCATATGAAATAGGGGATCAAACACACTTATTTTCCCTAATTGATGGGAAGAGAACCATTAGAGAGATTGCTCTTCTTTCAAATTACGAGCTAAAAGAAATTTTGGTCCTTTTTGATACTCTTCAGCACGTAAAAGTAGTAGAGTTTCATATCAAGATCAATAACGATGATAGTTTTGAATTAACAGGAGAGGGGATAGAGTTCTTTTTCAATAATACAGAAAAGATCGAAGAAGCCGATCATCTTCTTGGCGAAATGAGTCCCCACATAATTAAGTCAATTAATGGAAGAAGAACAGTTTCTGAGATATCACAGATCTATGATGAGCCTATTTCGAATTTAAAACAACTATTAGGAATACTATTACAGAAGGGGTATATTTCTGGAGTAAAACCGGTTATTTCTTCAATCATGGTAATTGAGAAGATTTTTGAGGAAATTTTTGATTTGTTATTGAAGGAGAAACCCCTACATAAGAGCCTAGACATAATTGATTCAGTGTTCTTTACTGAAAAGACTAAATTATCAAATTTAGTATATTTTG
The DNA here is from genome assembly GCA_030638685.1 of Candidatus Heimdallarchaeota archaeon. Classification (GTDB taxonomy): domain Archaea; phylum Asgardarchaeota; class Heimdallarchaeia; order Heimdallarchaeales; family DAOWED01; genus DAOWED01. Next base: position 1,730 of record DAOWED010000193.1, read on the forward strand.
ATGGTGAAAAGCTATCTTTCGACTTAATAAGAGAATTTGCAATAATAAATGAGCTTAAGAGCTTTGACATCTATGAAACATTTGTTCATTTAATTATGGTTCTTTTTGATCTACTGCAAAAGGAAATTGGAGAGGAGTACGTTGACAATCTTAGAGAGCAGGTTTTCAATAGTGTAAGTCGTTCTATGAATAGGTTGAAAGATAACTAACTATTACCAGATTTTTTGAAGATTGGCATCTCGTTGATAACTCAATGATATTGCGGCACTCAAACGTTATATCTATAAGATTACAAAAATTAATTGGCTCTTTGATTAAATTCTAAAAAACAACTAAGTTCTTAAAGCAAAGCAGTATTTAACATACATCGAATAGTTTCAAGTGAAACAAAACAATCAAATTATAAATAGACTAAATAACATTTATACCTAGAATAATAACTTAGAATGGAGAATAATAATGGCTAACCCTTATGATGAACTTAGAAAAGCCCGTGAAATGCTAACTCACGAATTATATTCTGATGCTATTTTTCTTGCAAGAAAAGCTCACGAAGAGATAAGTAAAACAGATGATTTCAGTGAAGAAAAGTTAGCTCAAGGACTTATCTACGAAATCCAAGGAAAAGCTCTTCTTATAGAAAAAGAATATTCTAGAGCATCTTCCTATTTAGGGCAGTCTTTACTTATTTATTCTCGTCTTTCAAAAATGAAATACGCCAATGATGTAGCCCAATCACAAGTCAATGCCCTCTGGGAACTTAGCCGTCAAAAAGTAAGACAGGGTCAACATGAAAAAGGAGCTTATTTCCTAAATCAAGCATCAATGTCTCTCTCACAAGCTGGACTAGAGCTTTTTTCAGCTGAGCTTAAAGCGTGTGCATTTGCAGTAAGAGCAGAGGGGACAAATTTAGAAGGGGAAAAGAAACAGTTTTACCAGCGAGCTATTCAGTCACTTCAAAATCTTTCAAGGGTAGAACCAGTTATTCATGGTCATTTCAACTATTTTAATGCCTTGTTGCTCAAATTAACTAACACAGAGTCAGCCCTTAATTTCGCAATTGAAGCACATAACCATTATAAACTAACGGATCGCAAAGATTGGATTGAAAGAGCCTTCCATCTCATCAACGAAATTACTACAGAACTCGATATCACTTTTGACACGCCATAAGGTTGTCAATTAAGAGAAGCAGATTTTTATTCCTAGTAGTGATTTAATTCATATTAAAGGCCAAACACGGCAATATTGTTTTTTTTTGAAATTTCGCAAAGCGGGAATACATTTAATTACTTGTTTCACCTATTAGATTCGCTATCTTACTAATCAATTAAGAGTGAATAATGGTTTAAAAACTGTAAGAGTAGCGAAGGAGAAAAATTATGTACTGTCAAAATTGTGGAACAGAAGTTTCAGGAAATGAAAAATTTTGCTCCGAATGCGGAGCACCAATGAGTAAAGATAGTTATGCCGGAAGACATGTGGAACATAGAGTAGTTGTTCAAGATAGAAGAAAGGAGCCGATCATTGCAGTGGTTCTTAACTTATTCCTATTCCCAGGACTGGGACAACTTTATGCAGGAAAACCTAAACGTTTCTTGCTAGTTTGGGTTTTGTTTGGGGGCAGTATTGCTCTTTTAATGATATCAATATTTAGCAATCCAGGAGCACCTAAGTTTGTATTTATTATACTAGCACTTGTGGTAGGTTATTGGCAAGTTTATGATGGCTACAAATGTGTTAGTCAATATAACACCTTCTTACGTGAACATGGTCGAGCACCAACTGAGATGGATATTTGGTAAACGGAAGTATACATAATATTTGGTAAACGGAAGTATACATAATATTAGGTAAATGGCTTCAAGCCAATCAGAATTAATACTGCTCCAATAAGAAGCTGTAAGCTGAATGGGTCCCCTAAAAAAAGTAAACCAATGATTGCAGACATTACTGGAGTGGCAAATTGGAGAGTGCTAGCTTCTGAAGCAGATGTCCAGCTGACCAATTTAGTAAACAATACAAAGCCCAAAGCGCTTGAAGTTAAACCAAGAATCAGCATTAAGAGATGAGCTTGCATAGAAAAAGCTATCTGACCACCTTCAAATAACCAAAAAATGCTCAAAAAAGCAGCTGAATAAGATAATGTCACTAAATTTGTTTCTAATGGATCTATCTCGGGACTACTGAACCATGCTCGTAAACAGAGCGTATAAAATGCCCATGATATACCTGCAATAATTGAAAGAATATTCCCTAGAAGAACTAACTGACTATCTGTGCCTGTTTCAGAGGAAGAAGTTGCAAGGAGTAAGACTAACATCCCAAATAATGCACTTATCATTCCTAAAACTTGTGATTTACTCAATCGTTCTCCCAATAATATTGCAGCAATAATAGCTAATGGGACGGGATTAGCATTTAACAAAAAAGCAGAAGCTGTTGCGGAGGTCCATTTTACTCCATAAAAAAGAGTGAGAGGGAGAATAACTAGAAAACTGCTTGCTACCAAGTATTTCCACCACTCTACTTTTTTTTTCCCTTTCTCTTTTCCTTCTACTAAATAGACCCAAATTAGTAATCCTGCGGCTCCATATAATGCTCTATAAAAGCTTAAGCTAATTGCAGATACTTCATCTGTTATACCGACCAGATATCTTCCTATCACTGACGGTAGTGCCCAAACAAACGCTACAATTGCCATCGCTGTCAAAATTGTTATTTTTGAGACCATTAATTCTTGGTCTTGGCGATCTCGATCAGTCATTTCCGCTCTTCTCAAACTCAAGTCCAGTTCTTAATTTAAATCTGTTTCTTATTTTTTTTCTCCAAAATGACCAATTATCTTATTAAATTTACTAATTATTATTCAAACACTAACTAACAACTTGAAATCCCAAGAAACACCAAATAGGCTAATTTCTGTTTATGGTTCTTTATGGAGCAATTTACGCTCTTTTGCACATAATTCACACTACACGCAATAATTTTTTCGCAAAAAAAAAAGATCTAGCAAGAAACAAGAATCCATCGGTAAACATCTGTCTTAACCGTTCTATTCGCTAATTCTCCGGATAACGAAATTGTTTTATGTTATTTTTCTATTATTAGCTATGTTTACTATTTATTCAATGAATTATTTAACGATCGGAATATTTACATATAATCACTTATAAAATAGTATTAAAAGGAATAAATTTATAAGAAATAGATTTGAAGGGAAATTAGATGACTGAAAACATAAACGACTACGCCTATCAACAACAACACTCTTTGCTTATACCTTTAGGATTATACGGAGAACTCATTAAAGGTAAACAAACTTTCTTACTAGTTTACACATCGTTTTTTGCTTATTTAATCAGTGCTTGGCCAAATGTAGAATTATTGACTTCTCTTTGGCTCTTTCTGGCTATTTTTGCTGCCGTTTCTGGGTCAACTTTACTCAATATGTATGTCGACCGAGATATCGATAAAATAATGGAAAGAACAAAACACCGAGTTTTGCCAAGCGGAAAAATTAAAGCTTCAACTGTTTTATTGCATGGCTTACTTTTTACTTCTGTTGGAATAATTGCTTCTGGTATCTTAATTAATACAGTAACTATGAGGTTAATTTTTGCAGGAGCATTTTTTGATGTAGTAATCTACTCACTGATTCTTAAAAGAAGAACAAGATTTTCTATTCTTTTCGGAGGAATAGCCGGCGGATTACCAGCTATGGCTGGAAGGACAGCTTTTACTGGAGAAGTAGATTTTATCACTTTAATGTTTGGTCTTTTTGTTATTGCTTGGATCCCGTTACATATTCTTACTTTAGCCCTTATGCCCAAAAATAAGTTGGGTTATGAAAAAGCTGGAGTGCCTATGTGGCCTGTTGTCAAGAGTGAAAAGCAAACTATTAGAGTAATTACTCTATCAGCTCTTATTAGTTCCGCAGCAGCCCTTATAATAAGCTGGGCATTATCTATCAACTTGGTGATGTTCATTCATGTGTTCGTTTTAAGTGCCTATATCACTTACCTTTCCTTGAAAAACCTCTTTAATCCATCTGAAGAAACTACTTGGAAGATTTTCAAAAGAGCCTCCATGTTTATGGGAGCCGCCTATATGTGGTGGTTAGGTGGAGTAATGTTTTAACTCAAGCTAGAAATTTCCGCTTTGATTATTGAACAATTTACTTGTTTTTTTTTACTTTTCTTTTTCTGATTTAGCGTAAAGTGTTTGATCTAAGACTAACCACATAGCTAACACGTCATCTTTATTGTATTGAAGTAACTTATCCTTAACATTTACTGGAACGCCCCCTAAGCTTTCAAAACGCATATAGGTAGATGCTGCCACCATTCCATCCATTCCTTTTTCATCATATTTATAGCCCAAGAACGCAGAAACAGGCTTTAGTCCAAACGATGATGTAGGAATAGCGTAATTCTTTTTCACCTCTGCTAAGAAATCCACCACAGAAGAGGTATTGAAGAATGAACGTAACCTTCTAGAGCCTAGTTTTGCTAGCACTCTAAAATCAAAGCTTGACCAGCTTCCTAATACAAGGTTATCATAATTTGCGGATAATTCATGCAACCAATTTTCAAACTCAGTAATAATATTATCAGATTGACTTTTTCGAGGGGCAAACCATTGTTTAATTGTTCCATCAGCTAGTTGTGCACAAATTGCCCAAACATAAGAGCAACCGAGATCCGTCTCAATATCTATTAATATCAGTTGGTCTCTTGGAAAAGGATTTACTCTATCATTCAAACGAAGGACCTTGTTAAAGTGGATTGATTGTGCACGTTTAATGATAGAGAAAGCTGTTTTTTCACCGACCCCTTTTATTTTAATCAGTTCTTTAATATCGGTATTAGCTATTTTTTCGATCGAGTAATAGCCAGCTTTTCTTAACAGAGAAGCCTTCCTTCTTCCTACTCCATTGATCTCGCTAATACTTCTCATCTTACTTTTTTGTGAAAATTATCAAATAATAACCTTGTGATGAGTCATGTAGCAAAAAATAAGAAGAGGAGGCCATTTGAGTTATTTATTAAACTTAATGCATTACAAATTTATTCTGTGGTCTTTGATAAAGCGAGCCTTTAAAGATTCCATGGTTAAGTCTTCTCTTTCCTCAATGTGGATATCTAAGGCCACTCCTGGAAAAGATCTTCTTATCATTGTTTTAGTTCCGGCATATTTCATTCTTTCAAAAACCGGAGAAGCCATTGGAATCCAACTGATCAAAACTAATTTCTTGTTGAGAATACCTGATTTATTAGGCACCATAAAGTCATAAATAATAAATCTTGGCACCTCATCTTGTATTACTGAATTTATAAAGACATCAAATTCTTCTTTTATCAGACGATCCACTACTAACTCTTCATTTAGTATTGCGATCATTATCCCTCTAAGAGTATCATCGAGTTTCACTTGCTCAAAAGCTTTTATGACTGCATCAGGCATTACTATTCCGGTTATTGACATTTTTTCACCTAGATTTCGTTTGCAAAGATTATATACTAAATCGTTTTTTCGATAAAATAAATCTTTTGCAATAGACTATCATTCTTAAAAAAGAATCAAATAATGAGTAACTCTTTTTCTATTCTCTTTCCTCTTTTCAAGCCACTGACACTTCAAAAATAGTCAAAAGTAAAGCAAAAAAGGTTCTCTTTCTCGAAAAACCAATTCTCATGAGAAATATGTGGACTTGTGATAACCTTTATATCATCACAATACTATAACTATTCTATGATGGGAACGAAAGGACTTTCGATAAATGAAAAGAGAGTCCTATATGCTATTACTCAATTTTCCAGCGCATTAGATAAAGACCTATACTCTGTCTTAGATATGAAGAAAAGCACATTTTCAGCTATCAAAAGAAGATTGTACAAAAGAGGGTTCTTTAGAATAATGAGGGTTCCGACTCTTTCAAAGTTAGGGATGGAGTTATTATTTACTGTTTATACCGTTCTCAATAGAAATACAAGCATTAATCAAAGATTAACAGAGATAAAATCTTATTTTGACAAAACACCGGAAATAGCTTACGTCATTTCAGAGGCAAATAGAGCCTTTCTATTACTAACTACACAAAATTACAGTAAATATGATAAAATAGCTGAATATGTAAGTTCACGTTATCATAGAATGGGTTACTTTGATCCTAGTTTTTCAGAAAAAGGGTTTAATACAAGTATTTTTCCATTTAAAAATTCAGAGATATACAGCCTATTCCATTATGGACCGTTCTTGAAAAGATTGTTTAAGTTGCAACCACTTGAGGGAGAAGATAATTTAATGCAAGAACCACTGGAATATTTCAGAGATACCAAAAAGGCAGAATTGTCAACAGCGGAAGGGAAAGTACTGGTTGGGTTAATTGATTATCCACAGCTTCCGGATCAAGCATTGGCAGAAAAAATAAATCTCTCCAGAAATACGGTGGCAAAGGCAAGAAAAAGACTTTTTGATGAAATGATTGTTACTGATAGAGTAATCCCAGATATCACCAAATTGGACCTTGAGATAATGATCTTAGCACACTTTTTCTTCAATCCTGAAAGAAGTGAACAAGAAAGAAAAGAAGCAGCACAAATAGCTCAAAAAGAGATTACTCCATTTGTACATATCCAGAAAGGACAAGAAGGAATAATGTTGGCTGCTTTTTCATCATACGCAGAATACCAAAAAATCTTCTCAAACAGTGTGTTGGACATCTATACTCAGAGCCAATATATACAAAGAGAACCTAAAACATTTGTTTATTCAGCACCATCCATGACTTTTGTTAAAGATTTCACCTTTAAAGGAATAATAGAGAATTATGTGAAACTAAAATAATAAAACACTGCTCTAATAATAGTAAAACCTCTAACGAAAAAAAACTCAAATGAGGTTAATATTTTTTAACAATTTTTTAGAGCTTCATTAGTAAGAAAAATAAACATCTAATGAGATGAATAATTATGACTGTTCGATCAAGGAAAAAAAGATCCGAAAAAGAAAAGGAAAAAGAGAGTGAGGATACTAACCAATTCACTGATCAATTAAGTCATGCGATGGAACAGCTAGGAATTAATTTTGACGAAGTAAAGCACTTGTTAAACGATGAAAAGTTTAGCCAGATGCTTCAATCAATGACTCAAAACCTAAAAGATAACATTGGGGATCAGGGAACAAACTCTTCTGTTTATGGTTTCAGAATAGGAGTTGATAAAAACGGAAATCCTAATTTTTCAGAGCTAGGTGATATAGCAACAAAGATGCCTCAAAAGCAAGAAGAAGTGGCAAAAGATGAAACAATGGAACTACATACTGAAATTTTCGAAGAAGAAGAACAGATAAGAATAGTGATTGAAATTCCAAGAGTTGATTCTAGAAATATTAACATAAGAGGAGAGGAAGGAAAAGTTATAGTAGAGGCATTTGGAGTTAAAAACTATAGTAAAGAGATTCCAGTGGCTGAGGAAGTAGAAATGGAAAAAGGAACAGCTTCCTATATTAACGGAATCTTAGAAATACTGATTCCTAGAGGAAAAGGAAGCATAGAAGCCGATTCCTATGAAATAATTATCAGTGAATGAACTACCCACCACCTCCGCTTCGCTCACATGTAATGGGGGACTTCTTCCGCAGTTAGTTAAACTAACTTAATCTTGATAGAAAAAAAAGGGAGAGGAAAAAGGAAAAACGAATAATTGTAGTACTTGTGGTACTTGTGGTATTTGACGAACTTGGTGTACTTGTTGTACTTACAAGTAAATTGCTTACAAAGTCTGTATATTTGTATACAATTATTTATAGCGGTACTTTCAATGTTCGCTGAATATCATCAGCGATAATTCGTCCAGAGGT
>DAOWED010000085.1 GCA_030638685.1 Candidatus Heimdallarchaeota archaeon
AAAGAATTAAAAGAGTGTAGGAAAAAAAACATGAGAAGAATGAAGAGACCGAATAAAACGAGTATTCTTATGAAGAACTATCATAGAATTCAATAGCTTCGACAAGCATCTCGCGAATTGGCAAATTATATGGACATTTTTCCTCACAATTTCCACATTCAGTACAAGTTCTAGCAAGTTCTGTATCTTGCTTCATCCATTCTTCAATGGTATCATGAGGCCATAGATCATGCATTACCTTTATATTGATAACAGTCGGAATTGCTATCTCTTGAGGACAATCGGGCATGCAATAACCGCACCACTGACAAAAACGAGTACCTAATTCTTTTCGTATATTTTCCATTTGCTGCATTTCTTTCTCTGTAATTTCCAAAGAACCATTCACTATGCCTACAATCTCATCTATTTCTTCCTTTGTCTCTACTCCGGGAACAGGAATGACATTATCAAATTGCAATAAATATTTCATTACAAGATTTGCGTTATTAAGTCTACCACCGGCAAAAGGTTTCATAGCAGTAAAACCGATATCAAGTTTTTTTGTTAATGACACCAAATTATCAGCAGCTTCATTATTAACAAAATTAAAAGGAAAAAGAATGACGTCGAATAATTCAGATTCAACAGCTTTCGTCATTACCTTAATACAATGACTTGTTAAACCCGTAAATCGAATTATTCCCTCTTCTTTTGCTTCAATAGCTACTTCAAGAGAGCTTCCCTTTGCCATTAAAGCTTCATATCTTTCCATCGTGCTAATATTATGAAATTGCCAGACATCAATATAATCTGTTTGTAAATTTTCCAAACTTTCCTCTAAATGGGTTTTTGCTACTTCTTTATCAACAACTGGTGTTCTTGTTATTAGAATTGCATCCTCTCGACGACCAACAAGAGCCTTGCCGATCCTTTTTTCACTATCTCCATATCCAATTGAAGTATCAATAATATTTATTCCTTTATCAAGGGCATATTTAATAACTTCAATTGCTTGCTCTTCTGGTGGTCTTTGTAAGGGTATTCCTCCAATACCCACTCTAGACACTTGTAAATTGGTTCTTCCAAGTCTTGTTTTTTTCTTAATTTTCATGAAATGTTAACTTCCTTATTTTTGTCCTTGTTTTTTCGAATATTGTAAATATCATTCTAACTCATCTCTTTGTAGTTTCTGCTAGTTGTCGTCCAAGTTCATGACACTCTTTCAGCACACTGTTATCTGGTTTACCATACGATTCAATGGTTTTACCAACTTTTGAACCAATCCTCATTAAATTGAAGAGGTCTTCAAATGGACGGAGTACGGTTCCACCACCACCATGAGAGTAAAATAGTCCATAGGGTTTATCTATCAACCCTTGTCGATTGGACTTTCGAGCAATGTAAAAATCATCCACAAAAACTTTTAGCCCTCCAGCAATGTACCCCCAATAGTCAGGTGAGCCAAAAGCAACTGCGTCGAAATTCCGGAATTGCTCAACATCGAACCTCTTTTCATTAGTGTTGATTAATGTTACTTCAACCCCCGAGGCTTTTGCGCCTTCAGCTATCGCTTCTGCCATTGCCAAAGTATTACCAAATTCTTGAGAATGATAAAGAACAATTAATGAACCCATTTTATTATCTCCTTACTTTTAGTTAGTATAACTCCTCAAGTTTGTTAACTTCCTTACCTGATACTTTAAGCCCTATAGCTTCAACTGCTTCGTCTAGATTTATCGTAGTAACACCAATTATAGGTACTGTAATACTCTCTTTAGATATCAAGTAGGCATTTGGAGCGTCAAAGGAAGTAATTCCATAATCTATTGCTTTCTCGACGATTGTTTTAGATTCAGTTTTCTTTAGCATTCCTCTAAATGACTTTTTTTTAAAATATAATCTTGAAACTCTTAACCGTGTTTTCCCTAGTTTTGTGTATTGCATTTTATACAACCTTCAAATGAATCATATTATGTCTTTGTGTTGACATCATATGTCATTGTATTGACGCAAATGTATATTAATGTTTCTTTTAAACAATAATATATTAATAGAAAGAGGCATTATGATATTCAAGAATATTTGAGTGTATTAACATGAAAAATAAAAAAAAGAAAGAAGTTGAGACTTACGATTATTCAACCGGTAAACCACAACCGATCAAATTTCTTATGAAAAAAGAAATGGATATAGTTGTTAAATATGATCTCATCATCAAATCACTTAGAAAAGCAAACATGACGACAAAAGACATTCATATGCTATATTATAACAAAGAGAATGAAGAATATTCATATACAATTAAAACAATTTATCGCCATATAGAAAAATTGCTAAAAGCAGGTTTAATTCAAGAAACAGGTCATCGAGTTACAAAAAATACTAATTTAAGTGAAAAATTGTATGGGTTAACTGCAAATATATTCTATTCCAAGTATGTCGATGGAGAAGACAATTGGTGGGATCAAGACATTGGAAAAGAATGGTCCAAAAAACTAAGCGTGATTATAGGAGAGATATCCGAAACGCAAGATATTGATCATGATGCATTCTATGAAATTTTCAAAATATTTGCTGAATCACAATATGGCCTCATCTTCGAAGCTTTAGGCAAGTCAAAAGATAATCAAAAAATAGCTGATGTTTATTCTAATACTAATATTGAAAAAATAAACAAGTTAAATTACTATATGAGTATAATGACAGCTTTTATCCGAAACCCGGAACTATTAGAACGTTTTTCAAAAATATTTGATTGAGAATGATGATTAATCGTGTTGAAGTTCATAGATTTAAATCTAAGATAATTCATTAAAATTATTTGAGAGTTATTTTTAGGCGCTTCAGAAGCATTTTGTTACAATAAAGTATCAAACTGAGTCAATAAAAAGCGATAAACAACTTAATGCTCCTTCACATCTTTCGAACTCACTCATTTCTAAGGTTATTACTTCAAATCCTTCTTCTTTGATTTTTTGCTTAGTGAATTCATATCCTTTAGGCATGATCACTGTTTTTCCTATCGTCAAAGTATTAGCAGCATAAGCTTCTCGTTCAGGGATCATTATCTTGTCGAATTCATCAAAAACTGGATGATTGTAGTACTTTTCAGTAATCACCATAAAATTATCACCTAAATAGGTAGCATAACTTTTCAGATGAACAATGTTCATATCTTGACAAGTTATCACTGGCACGTCCAGCCAGTCACTTACTTGATTAACTCCTTCAAGGTTGGTTCTTTGAGTTACACCTGAAATTAGCAGATCCGGTAAATGAATTATATCTCCTCCTTCTAGTGTCCCCGGTTCTTCTATTCTTTTAGTGGGCATTACTTTACTCAAATATTCTTTTATTGCTCTTTCTTCCCCTCTTCTACTTTCGATACCCATCCTCGTTATCATTGCTTTTCCTTTATGTATTACTGCCGTATCTTCTACAAAGCACGAATCAGGATAAAGATCTTCTCTTGGAAGATTAATTGTTTCTACTCCCAGCTCTCTCAAGGTTGAACAATATTTAGCGTGTTGTTCTCTAGCTAGAATTAGGTTCAATAATTTCTTTTCTGGATGTGAAGATACACACTGACAATAATTATTTCCCGGTTCTCTAACTAGTGCTTTCATTGGTTCACCTTAGTTTCTACTCTTTTTCTGTTAAATAGGCATAAACAAGCTTTGCAGTATTTACCAGTCCTTCAAGATGTGTTCTTTCAAGGGCATGAGAAGCATGTACTCCTGGACCTATCAAAGCTGCTCTAATATTGCTTCCTGCTCTCAATGCTGCTGAAGCATCTGAACCGTACCTTGGATAAATATCTATAGCATACTTTATTTCATTCTTTTTGGCTAGATTAACTAGATGAGTTGTTAAATTGAAGTCATACGGTCCACTTGAGTCTTTTGCACAGATGGAAACATCAAACTCTGTTGTTTCTAAGTCACTTCCCATTGCTCCCATGTCTAGAGCTAACATCTCTTCTATATCGGAGGGAATAAAACTTGCTCCATGACCCACTTCTTCATAGTTACTGATTAGAATAGTTGTATCATACAAAGGTTTTATTCCTTCTTCTGACATCTTCTTTAGTACAGCCATTATTATTGCCACAGATGCTTTATCGTCTAAATGACGACTTTTGATAAATTGCTTTTCAGTGATTTCTGTTCTTGAATCAAAAACAATAAAATCACCTGCTTGAATGCCCAATTTTTTCACTTCTTTCTTGTTGCTTACTTTCTCATCTAACCGTACTTCCATGTTTTGCTCTTTTCGTTCTTGTTTTCCAGAATCAGGAAATACATGTACTGAAGTCTTTGTTGTTAGAATTGTTCCAGTATAGATTTTTCCATCTCGAGTAAAGACCTTACAATACTCTCCTTCTACAGAGTTGTGATTGAAACCTCCTATTGAGGTATATTTCAGTGTTCCACTGGATGTAATTGATCTTACCATTGCTCCTAAAGTATCCACATGAGCCGATAAGGCTATTTTTCTACTTTGATCTTGCCCTTCTACATCTATAAATAGCCCTCCTTTTGGAGTTAATTTAGTAGTGTAGCCCATTTTTTCTGCTTGCTCTTTTACTTTAGCGATTGCCAAATGCGTAAAGCCTGATGGTGAGGGAGTGTTTAGTATATCCTCTAAAAAACTAAGCATATATTCATTATCAAACATTATTTGTAAATTACAATGATCCTAATTAAAGATTAGCTATTTCTAGAAATCAAACTGGTCTAGTTAATGTAATGACATCAGAAAGTAAGAGTCCCCCAACTCATTAATAAGATATTCAAAAAAAGTAAGTCTTAGTATCTTGTTCTGTTGGCTGAAATACCAACCTTTACCTTTACTCCTTTCTCTTGAAAGGCCACAAATTCAGTTCCTTGTCCTAATGAAACGGATAACTCTGTACTAAGCAATTTGTCATCCTTTCCAACATCTTGGTCATAGATCTTGAAGGGTATCTCATATGTTCCTCCTTTTTCGGATTCAACAAAATCACAGAAAAGAGTTAAACCATCAGTTGGCTTGAAAACTTCATTCATGTCAAGATGAATTGTTCCATTTACTGGAGTTCGATGATCAAGCTTAAACAATCCCTTTCCACCCACTTTGAAATAAAGTTCGGAAGTTAACCCTATTGCATCAGCCTTTTTCTCACATTTTAAACTAACTAATTCTACTTTTATAAAAAATCTATTTCCTTCAATAGCTGTTCTATCTCCTTTTGCGGAGGTGTCCTTGTACGTTCTAACGGTTCGTTTGCGACCCATATATGTTTAATCATTTTCTAATTTAAATCTCTTTCTAATTTTTGAAGTGAATTATCTTTGTTTTTGTGCGTGAATCTTTGCCATCATCTCTGAAATTATACCTAATGAAGATTTAACAGTTATCCCTGATTGATCTAGTGGTGGTGAGACTTCAACTAAGTCAAAAGCTTTTATGGGGGCAGGTATATTCCAAATCATTGTCATCAATTGACTGGTAGTAAGTCCACCTCCCACTGGTGTTCCGGTACCCGGTGCGAATGCCGGATCTAGTACATCAATATCTACTGAAACATAAAAATAATCCACTCTTTGAGCTATTTCTTTGATTTTTGCCTCAATCTCTAGACTTACCTTTTCTTTCTCTTCAATATCTACCATTCTAAACTCATTTAATTGGTATTTATCTACCACTTTTTGCTCTTCTTCATCCATATATCTTGTACCAATCAATACCATATCCTCGGGATCAATCGTTTCCAGCTCTAATGAACGCAGAAGTGGGCTTCCATGTGAATACTTTGAGCCTAGATAATTATCTAACAAGTCTCGGCGTTTCAGATGAAAAAGCTCAGATTGATCTGACGATTGTGCGCGGGTTGGGGTATTACACCGGGCCGGTTTTTGAGACAACTCTGACCGATCTTCCCGATTATGGTTCGGTTTTTGCCGGGGGACGATACGACGGGTTAGTGGAGCGATTTACCGGTAAGAAGATTCCGGCGGTCGGAGCGTCAGCAGGAGTTGATCGTTTAC
>DAOWED010000077.1 GCA_030638685.1 Candidatus Heimdallarchaeota archaeon
CGTTACTGGCGATTCTGAGGGTAGAATCCTTCCTGATAGTCATCTTCTTATTGAAAATGGTGTTATCAAAGAGATTTCTTCTGATGACCCTCGTGAGATCATTTCTAATGCTGAAAAAGTCATTGACCTTTCCGGCCAAGTTGTTTTCCCCGGTTTTATTTGTTCTCATTCTCATCTTTATTCCTCTCATATGCGCGGTGCGCCCCTCGATATTGTTCCCCCTCATACTTTTGATCAAATTCTTGATAGAATCTGGTGGCCTTTAGATGAAGCTCTTACTGTTGATGATGCTTACTCCACTGCCCTTTATTCAGTTTATATGATGGCAAGATCAGGTGTTACTTGTTATGCGGACACTTATAGTGGTCCTAACTCTATCACTAATGTTCTTGATAATATTTCCAAAGCCACTCAAGAAGTGGGAATTAGAGGTCTCATTGGTTTTGAAGTTACTGAACGTAATACTCCAGAAGAAGGTTTTGCTGGTCTTAAAGAAAATGAACGCTTTCTTAGCACCAATGACCCTGAAGAAACACTTGTTCATGGTATCGTCCCCGTTCATGCTGCTTTTACCGTCTCTGATGATCTTTTGAGGGCTTCTAAAGAATTAAGTGACAAATTTAATGCTCCTCTTACTATTCACACCAGTGAGGGTGAAGTTGATCTTCAGCATAACCTTGAGAAATATGGTAAACGAACCATTGAACGTCTTCACGATGTTGGCTTTTTGGGAGAACGAACCGTCTTAGCTCACTGTGTTCATGTTGACGACAATGAAATTAATCTTATCAAAGAAACCAATTCTAAAGTTGTTCATAACCCTATGTCTAACATGCTTAATTCTGTTGGGTTTGCTCCTGTTGTTAAAATGTTAAATGAAGGAATAATTATCGGGTTAGGCAATGATGGTTATATTCTTGATCAATATGAAAACCTTCGTTCTGCCCTTATTCTTCATAAAGTAGTTCATCGTGATCCTCGAGTTATTCAACCGGATGATGTTTACCGTATGGCCACTATCAATGGTGCCAAGCTTTATTCCCTTGATAAAAAAATAGGCTCTTTAGAAGTTGGTAAAGAAGCAGACCTTTTTGTAATTGACACTTCCTTGGCTCCAACCTTCGTTACTGAGCAGACAGTAATGGGTCACTTGTTCTTTGGCACTTTTAGTACCTCCGATGTTAAAATGACCATGGTCAAAGGAAAAACCATATTTAAAGATGGGAAGCATACCTCTATTGATGAAAAGAAAATGATAGAAATCAGCCGAAAAACAGCAGCTCAAACTTGGTCGTGCATGAAAACCATTAAATAATTTTTTTAGAGTTTGCCTTTCTTTCTCCTCCGAACACCTTTTTAGCCATTTCTTATTTAGTTTCTTCTTTTTCTCTATTACTATTTATTTCAGTAAAGTTTAGTCAAAAGATTAAAAAATGATTTTTACATTAAAAATCTACAAGATCATTTATTTGTGAAATTAGTCAAATTTAATGATTTAATCAGGTGTGTTTTGTGGCAGTTGGCAAAAGTCTTCCTCGAAAAGATTCTTATGATAAAGTTAATGGAATAGCTAAGTATATTGACGACTATCAATTTAGTGGGATGGTTCACGCTAAAATTGTTCGAAGTCCTCATGCTCGAGCTAAAATACTTTCGATCAGTAAACTTAGTAGCTGGAAAGATGACTGGGTTTTGCTTACTTCTGATGATATTCAAGGTGAAAATATCGTTCACGTTATCTTAGATGATCAACCTGCTATCGCTGAGAAAATAGCTAATTATGCAGGTGAAGCAGTCGCTATCGTTGTTGCCTCTTCTGAGAATGAAGCAAATGAAGCTCTTAAGTCCGTCAAGGTTGACTATGAGCCCTTAGAACCCCTCTTAGATGCTCGAAAGGCACTTAATCACGACACTATCAAGCTTTTTGGTGATGATAACGTTTTCACTAACCATCGTATGATAAATGGTGATGTAGACCCTATTTTTGAACGAGATGATGTCGTTGTTGTTGAGGGAATTTACGAGGCTGCTGCACAAGAACATGCCTATTTAGAAAATCAAGGATGCATTGTTGTACCTAATGAATTTGATACTTATACCGCCTATGGAAGCATTCAATGCCCTTATTATGTTCATACTGCAGTTGCTAAGATTTTAGGTGTTGATAAAAGTAAGTTTGAAGTAATTCAGACTGTTACTGGAGGAGCTTTTGGTGGCAAAGAAGATGTTCCTTCCTTAGTAGTTGGCTTATGTGCAATCGCTGCCCAAAAAGTGCAAAAACCTGTTAAGCTAATCTATTCTCGAGAGGAAGATATTGTTGGAACTAGCAAAAGGCATCCAGGTTACATGATTTATAGGACTGCTGCTTCAAAAGATGGCACTCTTTTAGCAGTTGAGGCCGATATTCTTTATGATTCTGGAGCCTATTCTACTTTAAGTCCAGCTGTCATCTGGAGAGGAGTTGTTCATGTTCTTGGTCCTTACCGTTGCCCAAATGTTTTAGTAGAAGGTTTTGCTGTTGCAACCAATAAAGTACCTAATGGTGCTTTCCGAGGTTTTGGTTCCGTTCAAGTTCTTTTTGCTTGCGAGTCCCAAATGGATCGATTAGCTGCTAAATTGAATATGGACCCTGCTGAACTCCGTAGAAAAAATCTTCTGGTAGAAGGTGATGTTACTGCCTTCAAACAATTATTGGATGATAGTGTTGGAGGAATGGAAACATTAGTTCAAACCTTAAAAGAATCAGACTGGTCTACTAAATGGAAGCCTGCTCCTGACCCAGCTGAAGTAATTCAATCTATTTCCACTAACCCTATTCGCAAAGGAATTGGTATTGCAACTATCTTTTACGGTGTAGGTTTAGGAGGTATTGGTAAAGCCCTTTCTCGTACAGGAGCTTATGTTCAAGTGCATCAAGATGGTTCTGCTGTTTTTGCAGTAGGCACCGTAGAAATGGGTCAAGGGATGATTACTGTCCTTTCTCAAATTTTAGCTGACGAATTGGGTATTTCTTATGATAAAATTAGAATGCTTATTGTTAGAACTACACAAACACCTGATTCTGGACCAACTGTTGCCTCTCGAGCCACTACTTTTTCAGGAAGAGCTATCATTAAAGCTTGTAAACCTATCAAGAAAAGTATTATCGCTACTGCTGCTAAAATGTTAAATAAAGAAATTGAAGAGCTTGAAAAGGAAGAACAATTTATCAGAGTAATTTCTGAACCAACTGTTAAAATTTCGATCGATGAAGTCATTACTCAAGCTTTTCTTGATAGAAAACAACTTGCCAGTTTTGGTTGGGATGTTGAAAGTCCAGATACTAACTGGAATGAAGAAGAAGGCCATGGAAATGCTTACGTAACTTACGCTTGGGCTACAAATGTTGCTGAAGTGGAAGTTGATCTTGAAACGGGGGAAGTAACTGTCCAAAAGATTTACGCAGCTCATGATGTCGGGAAAGCTATTAACCCTCAGACAGTTGAAGGTCAAATTGAGGGAGGAACTGTTCAAGGTCTTGGTTATGCTCGATACGAACAAATTGTCTGGAATAAGGATGGCAATATTCTTTCTAATAACTTGGGAACTTATATTTTACCCGGCACTAAGGATGTTCCTGAAATAATATCTATCATTGTTGAATCTAACTATGCAGAAGGACCATATGGTGCTAAAGGTTTTGCCGAACAACCTTTAATGGGAATCGCTCCTGCTGTAACTAATGCTGTCTATAATGCCATTGGTCTTTCTCCTGATAGTATTCCTATTATCCCTGAAAGAATCTGGGAGTTAATAAAACAGTATCGCGAAGATATGGAAATGGAGGAGAAAGCATGATTGACTTAAACCTTATAATTAATGGTCTTCCTAAGTCTGTTCGCTCTGAACCTACTGATCGTCTTTTAGATATTTTAAGAAAAGAGGGATTTCTTGGTGCAAAGGAAGGCTGTGGTCAAGGAGAATGTGGTGCTTGCACTGTTATTCTTAACGGTAAAGGTGTTGCCTCTTGTTTTATCATTGCTTCTCAAGTGCCTGATAATTCAACAATCGTTACTATTGAATCAGATAATGATTTGATTTCCAGAATTAAGCAATCCTTTATTGACAATGGAGCTTCTCAGTGTGGCTTCTGTATTCCTGGTTTTATTGTTTCTTCCTACATTCTTTTGTTAGAAAATACTAAACCTACCGATGATGAAATTAAAGAAGGTCTTTCCGGAAACATCTGCCGTTGCACCGGTTACACTAAGATTTTTCAAGCTGTTAAAGAAGTCAGCCTTTCTCTGGAGGAAAACTAAGATGGGGATCTATAATTCAACAATCTACACTCCTAAATCATTAGAGGAAGCACTTGAACTAAAAGGCAAATACCTTGATGATATGAAAATTTTGGCTGGAGGGACAGATGTTTTTGTTCATCTTAGAAATGAGTTTGCTCATTACCAGTACCTTCTCTGCATTATTAACTTGAAAGAGTTGACTAAGATTTTTGAGAAAGATGATAGCGTATTTATCGGTTCTGCTACTAAAATTACTGATATAGTTAATTCCAATTTAATTCAAGAAAAATGCAATATTATCGCCCAAGGAGTGAATGTTATTGGCTCCCCCCAAATTCGTAATCAATCTACTCTTTGCGGAAACGTTTGCAATGCTTCTCCCGCAGGTGATTCTATCCCTCCTCTTTATGTCAGAAATGCGGTAGTTCATCTTAAAAGTAGCTCTTTGGAACGAACTATGCCAATTAACGAGCTTTTTGTTGGTCCTGGTCAAACTACTATTCAGCCAGATGAACTAGTTATCGGGGTGGAAATTCCTAAAAAAATTAACCCAGTGGGCACTTACCTTTCTCTTCGCCAAAGAAATAGTTTGAGTATTAACAAAGTTTCTGTCGCACTTGAAGGAGAAGAAGTTAACGGAGAAATAATTAATCTTAGGATTGCCCTTGGTGCAGTTACTCCTACTGTTGTTTATGCTGATAAGGCAGAGATTTATCTCAAAGAACATGGTCTTAACCCTCAATCAATCAAGCAAGCAGCTCTTCTTGCCAAGGAAGCCGCTGTGCCCATCAATGATGTAAGATCCTCTAAAGAATATCGTCATGATATGATAGAAGTGCTTACTAGAAGAGGATTAACTGAGCTTTTGAATAATAAATAAATTTGATTAAATTTATTTTAATTTAATTTGATTTGAATAAGATGTTACTTCAAATATCCTAATTTCAAATAACATTCAAAGAAATCATTAATAAACCAAGCTTGAATTTATCAGTTTATACTATAAAGGCGATAAAATATGGATCAAACAAAAAACAATCAAACTTTCTTTTCTTTTACTACAG
>DAOWED010000107.1 GCA_030638685.1 Candidatus Heimdallarchaeota archaeon
ATGTCAGATTCAAGTGCTATAATATTATCAAATGTAACTAAAAGTTTTGGAAAAATCATTGCGGTCGATAACCTTTCTCTTGACATAAGAAAGGGAGAGATCTATGGTCTTCTTGGACCAAACGGTGCAGGAAAAACAACTTGTATTAATTTACTTTGTGGAATATTAGAGCCTGATGAGGGGTCTATCACCGTTCTTGATTATAAGATTCCATCTCAAAAAAGAAAGATGAGAAAATTCGTAGGATATATGCCTCAAGACCTAGCACTTTATACTGACCTTACACCTATGGAGCACTTGATTTATTACGGTGGCTTATATGGAATGTCTAAAAAGGCAGTAGAAGCCAAAGCTCAAGAATTATTCGATATTTTTGGTCTAACTGAGAAGAAAAATGAAAGAGTAATGAACCTTTCTGGTGGTCAGAAAAGAAGAACAAGTCTTCTATTGGCTCTTATCCATAATCCTAAGCTTGTAGTTGCGGATGAACCAACGGTAGGGGTTGATCCCGCTTTAAGACGCAGTTTCTGGAAATACTTCAATGGTTTAACAGCCTCTGGAGTTTCTTTTCTTATAACAACTCATGTTTATGAAGAAGTAGAAAGGGCAGATAGGGTTGGTTTTATTTACAAAGGTAAATTGATCGAAGAAGGTACACCTCAAGAAATTCGTGACAAATACAATGTTACATCATTGGAAGAAGTTTTTCTAGCAATCCATGATATTGAATTAACAAGTTCTAGCTCAGGTGACTAACATGGATAATTCATTAATTATCGCAAAACGTGTTCTTAAGCAGCTAGCAAGAGATAGAAGAACTATTGCTTTAGTTCTAGTCGTTCCTCTCATCATAATGATGATTTTTGGTTATGCTTTTAGCGGAGAATTTGCTAACTTACAAGTAGAAGTCATGAATACAGATGAGGAAGATTTTGGTTCACAAATAACAGAGCTTATTGCTTCAGATAAACGAATTTCACCTTCCTTTGTTTCGGATTATGAGAAATCAAAGGTTAATGTTGATGAGAGTAAAATTAAAGCAACAATTCTTATTCCGAATAATTTTACTGAAGCGATAAATAATGTTTCATTAAGAGCATCAATCATTATTTACTCAGATCCAACAGAACCAGCTATTAGAGGCTCAATTATTGCAGCTATAGCTGAAGGAATCGATAATTTCTTGAAAGCTAATAATTTGTCTTTAGGAATTGAGATTATTGAAAATCTAGCTAATAATGGAGAAGAGTTTGATGCTTTTACCATTACTCTACCTTCTATCTTAGCTTTTGTTATGAATATGCTTATTTTGCTCATTTCTTCAGTTTTTTTGGTAAGAGAAAAAATACAGAACACACGAACTAGAATGTTTATGACACCTATTCGTCCTAGAGATATGATAATTGGTTACATCATTACTCTCAATGTGCTTGCAATCATGATCTCTCTATCTCTAATTACGATCAGCACTCTGTTTCTTGGTGCAGAGCTTCATGGTAACCCTTTCATTTATGTACCACTAATTCTACTTTTTGGTTCCTCTTTCATCTTTTTAGGGATAGCTATTAGTAGTATTGCTCAAAATGAAATACAAGCCATACAAATGGCAATTATGGTTGCCCTTCCATCAATGGCTCTTTCTGGCTTTATGGTGCCAATTTATGCTCTACCTCAATGGCTACAGATAATAAGCTATATTGTACCATTAAGGTATGGAATCTCTCTTTTTAGAGGTGTAATGCTTAAAGAATACTCGTTCATGGAGGTTTTATTCCCTGAAGTAGCATTTTTAGTAGGTTTTTCAGCTATTATGTTGTTTGTTGCCATTAAAACAACAAAGGAGACTTAATAGGAGGATATGAAAATGACTGCTAAATCTCTTATTATTTCTCGTCGGCTCATGTGGCATCTCATTAGAGATAAAAGATCATTGGCAATGATGGTCATCATGCCAATAATGATTTCAATTATTTTTGGTTATGCTATCAGTGGAAAAGTTGAGAATGCTCCTATTGATATTATTAATTTGGATCAATCTTCAATAGAAATTGAAACAGAAATCTTGGGCATTACTCGAAATATCACTGTAAATATCGGTGAAAGAATTTCATTCTTCTTAGAACAAGATAAACGAGTGGATGTCCATTATAGTGATGCTGTCGATGCTTCAAAAGATAGAGTTGACTCTGGGAAGAGATCTTCATACATTCTTTTTAATGAAAATTTCACCCTTTATATGTTTAATCCAGTAATAACTAATGTTTCTTTATTTATTTATAATGATCCAACTGAACCAAATGTAAGACGAGAAGTATTAGTGGCTTTAAGAGATGCTTTTTCCTCCTTAAGGGAACACGCAGGTATTGATTTACCTATTTCCATTGTTGAGGAATTTGCCTTTGAAGGAACAGAATTTTCATCATTTGATATAGCTGTTCCAAGTATTATTGGGTTTATAATCAGTTATCTGATATTATTTTTCAGTATAATTTTTGCAATAAAAGAACTGCTTCTGGGAACAAAAAGAAGAATGTTTATGACACCTATTAGACATAGGGATGCAACTTTGGGATTTGGAATAACTCTAAGCATAGTTGCAATTTTGATGGTTCTATCAACCTTAGTTATTGAAATGGTGATATTCAATGTTAAAATTCAAGGAAATATTCCTTTACTTTTATTTGCAGGTTTTATCTTTGGACTCATTTTTGTCTTTATGGGGATCTTTGTCTCAAACTTTGCAACTAATGAGTTACAAGCTGTTCAATTTGCTCCCTTAATTACTATTCCTTCAATTGCATTATCAGGATTCATTGTCCCTATTGATAGTTTGCCGGAATGGCTTCAACCTTTCTCATTAGCAGTGCCGTTAACTTATGGAATTGAAATATTTAGAGGAATTATGCTGAAAGGTTACGGAATAGTTGATTTATGGGTTGAATTCTTAGTAATAATCGCATTTAGTTTATTTTTCCTAATTCTTGCAACATTAGTTTCAAGAGAAGGCTAAGAAAAGAAGGATTGTTCAACCTTTCAACAGAATTGAAAAAAAAGTTAACACCGCCGTTTTTCATTTTTTCGTAAAATTATCAATTAAGTCTGAAGTGATGATTACAGATATTTTGACTAAAATATTAAAAAAAAATTTTGGAGTAATGTTAAGTTATTATTTCTTTAGATAACATTTGTTCAATGTATTAATATAGAAGTAGTTTTTCAAAAGCTTATGCCCTCAATTAAGATATGTACTGATTCTGGAAGCGACATACCACCAGAGTTAGCTGAAAAATATGATATTGCAGTTGTTCCCCTTTATGTGTTCTTCAAGGATGATAAAGGAATTGAACAAGTGTTTATGGATCGAGTAGAACTAACAGGAGCTAATTTTTATGATAAATTAGTTAACTTCAAAAACCACCCAAGCACTGCACAACCTTCACCAAATGATATATTGGAATTATTCAAAAAATTCGAAGAAGAATATGATGATATCATCTTTATATCTCTCTCAAGTGAATTAAGTGGAACATATTCATCAGCACACATCGCACAGAAAATGATCAATCAATCAAAGATTCATTTAATAGATGGAAAAGGTGCCAGTATGAACCACGGCAATATGGCTATTCTTGCAGCAGAGCTTGTTAAGAAAGGTTATGAAACAGCTAAAGTAATAGAATTAGTAGAGGAAGCAATTAAGACAGCTTCAACAATCTTCAGTGTTGACAACTTAAAGTATCTGTTTAAAGGCGGAAGAATAAGCAGAGCTAAATACTTAATTGGTTCATGGTTAAGTAAGAAGCCAATTCTTGTTGTAAACCCAGAAACAGGTAAAATTGAAAAATATACTACAGTTAAGAACTATGAAGCAATGTTAGATGAGATGGAGAAGTTTGTGGTTGAAAAGTACCAACCAGATGATGAACTCTACATTTCAGCTATTCACGCAATTGCTCCAGAAAGAGCAAAAGAAATTAAAGAAAGGCTATTGAAACATTTTCCTAATGCAACATACCATGATTCAGAAATCGGTAGTGTAATTGGGACTCATGTTGGACCAAAAGCTTTTGGAGTTTGTACTCTTAAGATACCTAAGCTTGATTAAGACAAGTAAATCTTTTGTATCATTCTTCTAACATAAATTATTGAATGTTAGAAGACTTTTAATACACGTTCAATTTTCTAGTGATTTTTTCATTATTTCAAACGTGTTCTTCAAGACATGTAGCTCGTCTTGGTGATACTTATGTTATTTAGATAATACACACTTATATAAAGAAAAAAACAGCTAGAAAATATCTGAGTTGTATGAATCAAACAAGAGGAGTGAATTATGACAAACTGGTTTTATTATCTAGTACCCATTAGTTATCTTCTACCTTTCATTTTTACTGTTTATCTCTCAGTAGTTTTTTACAAATCACTGAAGCAAATTGATGATAAAATTAATTTTGCTTTCCTTCTTTTCATAGTTTGTATAACAGAATCTGTCCATAACCTTTATTACACAATAGCTACCTTTTCCAGAATTTATGATGAAGGGATCTATGATAACATGTTAGAACCTGGTTTATGGTTCTTCTCTCAGTTTATAATCACGATTGCTTTTGTATTTTTAGGCTACAAAGTTTGGATAACTCCTCACCTCCGCCTTGGTAATATTTCTGACTATATGGATGAAATCGTAGAGAAAGAAAAATTCTATAACAATTTTTTGGCTCATGAAATTAGAAATTATAACACAATCACTTTAAACGCTATTCAATTGTTAAATGATGAAGAATTTAGTAATGATCTGGATTTAATAGAAATTGCTAATCGTGCACAGTTGAAACTAGCTAACTTGCTTTCAAGTATAACACTTTTTAGAGACTATGGAATGGAGAGAGAATGGCAAATAGAGATAGAAGAGGACATTATATCTGTTGTTGATTCTTTTCAGGATGCTGTTGTGTTTGCCAAATACCTTTTTGAAAAAAAGGAAGTAAAAATCACTATTAACGCAGATGAAAGTGAAATAGTAAACTTAAAGGGACCGTTTCAAACAATTATTTGGAATAATTTATTATCAAATTCAATAAAATATTCAAATGGAGAAGAAGTAAAAATAGAATTTGAAGTTAAAAAAATTAATAATAATAAAATAGAAATAACTTACAGTGATAATAGTAAAGGTATCCCTGAAAAAATTAGAAAACAGATGATGAAAAAAGATTACAAAGGGATGACCAGTAATTATGGTTTAGGGTTAGGAGTATCTCTCATTAAAAAAATCGTTAATGGTGTTAATGGCAAATTAACGATTCAAAGTAAGGTTGATGAGGACTATACTCAAGGAACAACCATTATTCTTATTCTCAAAAGATATGTGAAAGACCAATAATGTGATCTTCACTTAACAGAAAAATATTTGATTAATGAAACTCAAGTCAAGATAATCAGTTTTCAAGTGATTCTATGGTTATTCCACCTCATTTACTTCCCGATAAAACTATTCTAGACGCTGTTGAGCTCAAGTTACAAACTCAACCCGCGGGGATAGATCTTACACTAAAAGCAATAGAAGAGATTATTTCACCAGGTTATCTTGGAGCAGGTAAAACGAGAAATTTATCTGAAACAAGAAAAATCAAACCTTCGTCTGAGTTACCTTCTTACTCACTTGAACCTGGAAAATATATTATTAGGTATAATGAAATAATAACAGTACCAGATGGAGCAATTGCTCTTGTTTTACCTAGAAGTTCATTGATGAGATGCGGGGCAACATTAGAAACAGCTGTTTGGGATCCTGGTTATTCTGGAAGAGGAATGGGGCTTTTGATAGTAGGTCATACTTTGCAATTAGATGTAGATGCTCGAGTAGGTCAACTAATTTTTATTCAAATGACGGATAAAAGTATTTCTGGTTATAATGGAACCTTTCAGAATGAAGGAAAGTGAACTGAAAAAAAGCACATAGACTAATAAATAATAATTGATCTACTAATTTTAGACTTGTTTAGTACTTGTTTAGTACTTGTTTAGTACTTATTTATTATTAGAGTTGAAGTGTATGGATCCCCTTACTTATATTAGTGACAATCATATGATTTTTTTCTTGTTGGCCAGTATAGTTGCTATATTATGGTCAATCAATCGTTTTTTCAGAAGAGCTTCTAAAGAATCTAAATTCTTGAAACGACTCTCTGCAACAACTTCAATAGCCATTTTCGGTGTTATTTATATAGTCTTGAATGACAAACCCGAGCTTAGTTGGTTTACTTTTCTATCATTCTTAATACTAGCCATTGTGATGCTTATTAAACCCTTTAAAGAGTTCCCTCTTGCTTTAACAGCAACATTATCATTGCTTATAGGATTAGTTGAAGCTTATTTATGGGCATGGGAATCGTTTGAATTAGTGCAAGATGTTCCTATGAGAATAATTGGCATGGTGATCTTAGGTATAGCATTAGTCTTTTTCTTGTTTGCATTCATCGCAGAAATGTTATTGGATAGAATATTAGGACTGATCAGCTGGTCACCGGTTGTAGCATCAATAGCTGTTATCTGTTTAGCTCAAGCATTGTTAGCAATAGTTTCAGATGATTATAGAGGTTTAACGCAGGATTTTCTGTGATAATCAATTTGAAAAATCGTTAAAATTGGACTGCTAAATCTAAAAAAATACATAAAGAATATGAAGAAACATTATTTGAACGATATGAAGTAAAATTTGATAATAATTCATGAAATAATAGATTATTATACAGAAAACTTTTCTAATAGCTTTTATCTTTCTGTCATGTGATGATTTGATTTTTAGCAGAGCTCCGTCTCGTATCGATTTTGCCGGTGGAACATTAGATATTTTTCCATTATACTTATTTCATGAAACAGGTATAACAGTCAATGCAGCAATAAACCTTCATTCAACTGTTGAAATTACAGTAAGAGATGATACGAGGATTAACTTATCATCTGTTGATCTTGGAATAACTGAACAGTTTAATTCGTTTCAAGAGATTTCACATGATCACACTCTTGGTCTTTTTACTCGAGCAATATCCTTTTTTAAACCCGAATATGGATTAGATATTACCATTTCAACCCCTATCCCTAAAGGAAGCGGTTTAGGAACCTCTAGTTCTCTTATTATTGCCATGGTTGGTGGACTTAATCATCTTCTTGCCACTGATTATTCTAAAGAACAACTTGTAAAAATATCCTATGGTTTAGAAACCTCGACTATTCAAACACCTACTGGTCGTCAAGATAATATGGCTGCACTTTACGGTGGAATAAACGCCCTTCACTTCTTGACTGCTTGGGATGAAGTTGAACCCCTAAAACTTAGTAATAGTTTTATTTCAGAACTTGAAAAATCGATGCTTTTATGTTTTATTTCCCCTCACTTCAGTGGTTCGTCAAACTGGGACATGTTTAAGAGAAGAGTTGAAAAAGAACCAACTTGTATTTCTTCCCTTGAGGCAATTAAGCAAACAACTTTGAGAATGAAAAATGCTTTACTTGAAGAAGATCTTAGTTTAGTTGCAGAACTTCTACTTGAAGAGTGGGAGAACAGAAAAAAACTCAGCCCTACTGTTTGTACCCCTCAAATGTCTGAATTTATTAAAACGGCAGATGAACTGGGTGCTCTTGCCTACAAAGCGTGTGGAGCTGGAGGTGGTGGATCCATGGTTTTTATGATTGAACCTGATGCTAAAAAGGATTTAGAGATAGAGTTCAAAGAAATGAGTGGTCAAATACTTGATTTTCAGTTTGACTTTGAAGGATTAACTATCCTTGAGAAAAAATAAAAGAAAGAAAATACAAAAATAAAAACTAATAAGTGAAGGAAGCAAAAATATGCTTCCTATAAGCCAGAAAATAATTCTTCAGCTTTATTTGTTTAACTATTGTTTCAGATTTACCTTAGTTACTTACTACTCCTTCTCTGTCAAAGATTTTTGAAGCAACTACCATGCTTATTATTACAAAGATTAGTAATACTCCAAGGTGGAAGACAATATCTAATGTGACAGAACCAGTTAATGAGCTGTTTGCATATGTTTTTGGGAATACTCCTTTATTCATTACAGCCATTGAATGCGTCCATGGAATAAGATATAACCATGAAAGAGTTTCTGGTACTCCTTGGAGTAAAACTATTAAGCCTACTATATTGATAGGTAAAATCATGGTTAGCATATAAGTTGTTTCAGCTGTTTTTTGATCACTCATTAAACTGGAGATCGATATTCCTAATCCTAATGCGGCAAAAGAAGTAAAGAGCATTACAACAAAAATCATCAAATAAATTGCTGGGGAAAGTTCAAAACCCGCATCGTCAGATAAAACGGTACTACTATTAACTGTAAATGAAAAGAATGCTACTCCAATTAGGTTTACTGCTGAAAAAAGTACTGCTAGAAATGATCCTGCTATGAGTTTCCCAATCAATATGTCAATTCTTTTCATTGGTAGAACAAGTAATGACTCCATCGTCTTTTTCTCTCTTTCTCCGGCAAAAGAAGCTGTTACATATGATGCTGGTGCAATAAGGGCTAACATTACTGATAGAAAAGTAATGAAACCAATCATTGATTCTGCATTTTCTTCTCCCTCAAACGTAACCATCTCTATCTTTGTAGAAGTAACCTTCTCGTAACTTACCATAGTAAATGGGGGGGCATAAACTATTCCATCTATTGTATTTTTTATAGCCATCCCGAAATAATTATCAGCTGGTAAATAATAAACGCTAACTTCTGGAATTAACACTTCCCCATCTGAAACATTAAAAGAAGAATATAAACTCGTGAAATTGTTAGGTATAAACACTAGTGGGGAATAGTCATTCTCTTTTATAAGGTCATAAATGCCGTCAGAATTAATATCGTGATAAAGTATACTGCTTAAGTCTATCACATTAACTTTGTACATCTGCGATTCATTCATCGTCGTCAAAAGGGATAACACTTGATTAATTTCTTCCCCTAAGTTTGTTGTTGTATTTCCTTCATCTGTATTTAGAAAGTAAAGATCCTTTCCTTCATAACCTGAATCAATTGTTTCACTGGTAAAGTACATTATCCCGGATTGTAGTCCCCATAAGAAAAGTGGCATTACTAAAATTACTAAATAGATATTTTTAGTTCTAAATGCTTGCCTAAGTTCTTGTTTTATTAGAGTAAATATTTGTTTTTTATAGCTCATTTTTTTTCCTCCTATCCTTCTTCTCCCGTAGAAAGAGCTACAAAGACATCTTCAAGATTTGCTTGCTTGAATTTTTCTTCAAGTTCTTTAGGAGTTCCTATAGCTACCAACTCTCCACTAACAAGTATCCCTACCCTATCGCATAATTCAGCCACCTCATTCAAATCATGAGTTGTAAGGATAATTGTTTTCTTCATCCCGGCTAGCTCTTTAATTAGTTTCCTAACCGTTCTTGCCCCCAAAACATCAATTCCAGTCGTTGGTTCATCCAGAAAAATTAGATCGGGATCCATCACTACAGCTCTTGCAACAAGTACCTTTCTCTTCATTCCACCTGAGAAATGCTTAGTTAGATCGTTTTCTCGTCCTCTTAAACCTATTAAATCTATTAAATCGTTAGTTCTTTTTCTCAGATCTTCATCTGATAATGTTCCATGCATTTGACCATAATAGAAGATATTTTCGAACGCTGTCAACTTTTCATAAGTTTGGCAGTCTTGTGGTAACAAGCTTACTCTTTTCCTTATTTCCATTATATTTTCATTTACATCTAAATTGAATACTTTTGCTTCACCAGATGATGCTTTTATCAATCCTACCAATACTCTTATCAGAGTGGTTTTTCCTGCACCATTCGGTCCTAATAATCCAAATACTTCTCCTTCCTTTATTCTCAAGGTTACATCATCTAGTGCTGTTATTTCTTTGAATTCCTTTCTTAGATCTCTTACTTCTATAGCGTTCACTCTTTCACCTTTTATTTTTTTACTTTTTTCACACCTTTATTAGTTATTCTTTGTTTCCAATAACTATTTAGATATTTATAATCACTATAAATATATAGCATTGAGACGTTTATAAATATTTTGAGTGTGCTAAAGAAAAAAAGCCTCAAGGTATTTATAGGAAAAAAAAGATAAATGAAAGCTGATGAAAGAAGAGTTATTTAAGCTGGCAAAGGAGAGGATGTTATCGTTTGGGGTGGATGATGGAGCATGCCAACTATCAAGGATGAATGGACAATATGGTTTAGCAAAAATGCTCTGGACACAAGAAAAAATAGGTGAAGAAAAAACAGCGTGTTTTATTAGTACACCAGATGAAACAATAACGAGAAACACAAAGAGATTTCTGGCAGGAGTAAGTTATGGAGGAGCTTACATGTGGGGATCAGATAATGATAAAATTGTCTTTCCAGACATCTATGTAAACTCATGCGGAATGTTGACAGCTGGAATACAAGAAAAACCAGAACTAAATAATTTATTAGAAAAATTGAGTGAGTTATTCAAAAAAGAAAGTTACATCGGAGAATACAAACTTAACTGGGACCTCTGGAAATCAAACCATTTCCTTGATATCTTCAAAGTAACAAAAAAAGATCCAGAGTTTAATTTTCCT
This sequence comes from Candidatus Heimdallarchaeota archaeon, assembly GCA_030638685.1. GTDB lineage: Archaea > Asgardarchaeota > Heimdallarchaeia > Heimdallarchaeales > DAOWED01 > DAOWED01. Next base: position 10,603 of record DAOWED010000107.1, read on the forward strand.
TATAATTATGCATTGGTGATTCATATGGGATGCTCAGAGCTAGCATCATTAAAGCACAAAGGACTAGCTATTAACGCAAACTGGGAAAACATGGAGGATCAAGATATCAAAGTTTTTGAAACACCCTGGGGAAAATGGCCCACTCTATTAGGTGAAAAAGCGGTTAACTATCTTGAGCTTGCACAATTTGCAAATGATTTCGCAGATGAAAGAAGAAAAATACTGGTAGAAGCGTTATTTGAAAAAGAAGAAATGAAAATATGCTACAATGCACCGCATCAATCACTAAGGACAATGAATAGAGCTTATTTAGGGGCACATGACCTTAAGGATGCAAAAAAAGAGGAAGCAATCCCTTTTATGCTCAATGCAGAAGAAACGTGTTATCTCTTTGAGAAAAGAGAAAATATCAAGATTGATTTATTGGATAGTAAAATGCAAGAAAGAGTATTTGAGCAAGGAATAGAAAAAAAATTAGGAAGCCTCAACTTTTTACCACATGGAGGAGGATATGCTTTTGGGGAGAAGATGTGGCCAGAGAAAGTGATAAGTTCACCGGATGGAACTAGATTGTTCTCAATGAAAATTAAGAAGTCAAATGCAGAGTTTTTGATCTCTCAAGCTCGAGAATTACCATTTTTCTATAGGGGGAAAGAGGTTTACGATAAAACAGTAGAACTAAAGCTTGGAAAACCGGTAGTTGATCTTTTCCCAGAGTTAGTTATAAAATTATGAAAAAAGAAGAATGGAAGGTTTACTTGCTTTGTAAGAGATTAATAGTGTATTCATCCATCTTTTCTTCAACTTTAGCTTGAATTTTATACCCGGAACAAACTGGAGAATTTTGCTCTTCACAAAAAGAACAAAGGTTTCCTTGTGAAGAAGTCTTGATTCTAATTAAGGTGAATAGCAGAAAGAGAACCATCATGTAGAAAATCAGCAGAAGTTTTTCTGTTAACGAGCTTAAACTCGTAGCCCCCAATAAAATAGTACTGAAACCTGCACCATTCATTAATCGTGCACTTCTTTTGAAGAAACGTATTCGGGTCTTTGAAGTTAAAAATGAAGGGATAACTAATAGAGTAGCAATAAGAAACCAATGAAAGAAAGATAAACTTGAGGTTTCGATAAATAAGTAAAAAACTAACCCTAGAAAAAAACCCGAATATAGAAGAGTGCACCCTTGACAAAGGTAAACTCCAAAGATTAAGAAAACTTGATCTCGATAGTTATCGCATAAAGGATGATGAGCAAAAAGAAAACGCCAGCTTAGTAGAAATCGTTTCCATGCAATTTTTACTCGAATCCAGAATAGCATAAGGAAAAATTACTTTTAGATTATTTTAGTCTATTGAAAAAAAAAAACTATTCTCCAATTGTATAACAATATTTGAGTCATTTATAGTGAACTTAAAAAGTATAAACGCTTTTTACAAATCGTTATTAGAATTTATATAAGAATGATAACAAGTGATTCAAATGGATAAAATAATCGAATGTGTCCCTAATTTTTCAACTTCAGACCCAGCTGTCATTGAGGAGATAAAAAAAGTAATAGAAGCAGTCCCTAATGTCCGTTTACTTAATGTTGAACCAGATTCAGACTATAATAGAGTAGTTGTTACTTTTGTAGGAACACTGGAAAGTGTTTCAGAAGCAGCCTTTGAGGCAATTGCTAAAGGAACCGAATTAATAAACATGGTTACCCATAAAGGAGAACATCCAAGGCTAGGAGCTACTGATGTCTGCCCCTTTGTTCCAGTCAAAGGAGTGACCACTGAAGAATGTGTAATGATTGCTCATGCTTTAGGAGAAAGAATAGCAGCCGAATTAGAAGTGCCAATCTATTTTTATGGAAAAGCAGCTTCCTCTGAAGAAAGAGTTAAACTTTCAGATATCAGAAAAGGAGAATATGAAGGACTCGCTGAAAAAATAGTCCTGCCTGAATGGAAACCTGATGCTGGAGAAGCAGTATTCAACGGTAAATCTGGCGCATATGTTATTGGTGTTAGAGATTTTCTGATTGCTTATAATGTTAATTTAGACACAGTAGATGTCGAAATAACCAAAGAGATCGGAGGAATGGTGAGAGAGTCAGGTTACTGGGTGGAAAAAGATGGAGAAAGAGAAAGAGTACCAGGGCTACTTAAAGGTATACAAGGAATGGGTGTTTCACTCGATAAACCTGATAGAAAACTAACCCAAGTTTCGATGAATGTTGTTAACTACAAAATAACAGCCAAACCACATGAAGCTTATGAAGAAATCAAAAGGTTAGCTGAAGAAAGAGGAGCTAAAGTTACCGGAAGCGAAATTGTAGGATTAATCCCGCTAGAAGCAATTTTGGAAGCAGGCAGCTTTTACGCCCCCGAAGAAGAAAACCAAGAAAAATTAATCGAGATAGCCATAGAAAAGCTAGGATTAAGTGATCTTGATCAATTTATCCCAGAAGAAAAAATAATTGAGTTGATGATCAAATGACCAAATTAGTAGATATGAAAATAACTGAATTTATTGAAGAATTAGCCTCTGATAAACCAGCCCCCGGAGGAGGAAGTGTAAGTGCCCTTGGAGGAGCTGTTGCAGCAGGTTTAGCAGCTATGGTAAGTAACCTTACCTTAGGCAAAGAAAAGTATTCTGAAGTTCAAGAAGAGATGAAAGAAATAGCTAATAAAGCCACTTTACTCCATAACAAACTCAATAAGCTAATAGATGACGACACTGATGCATTCAATGAAATAATGGCAGCTTTTAGAATGTCAAAAGATGACCCAGAAGCTAGATCAGCAGCAATTCAAAAAGCAACAATTAAGGCAACAGAAGTACCTTTAAAGGTTGCTAAAAAGAGTTTCAAAGTGTTTGATTTAGCATTAGAAGTTGCCGAAAAAGGCAATCAAAACGCTATTACTGACATTGGAGTAGCAGCTCTTTTTGCAGAAGCAGCAGTAAAAGGATCACTTCTTAATGTAAGAATAAATGTTTCTAGTATCAAAGATGAAGAGCTAAAAGCACAGTTTACAAAAGAAATGAAAGAAATGCTTTCCATAGTGGATGCAAAGAAAGAAGCAGTTATTAAAAAAGTAGAAGAAGTATTAAGCAGCTGGGAATAGAAACAGCGACTTAAGACTGAATATTAGCTTAAATTGGGGGAGAAAAAGAGTAATTTTTAACTCTTTACTTCTTAGAAAACAAAAATTAAATATTCGAAATTATTAAGAAAAACAATTCAAAGCAAAACAGCATTTTGGTGAGAAAAATAAAAACAAGTATAGAAATAGCTCAAGAAGCAAAACTAAAACCAATCATGGAATTAGGAAAAGAAATAGGGATCAATTATGAAGAACTGGAACCCTATGGTCACTTTAAGGGAAAAGTAAGCTTAACCGTTTTAGATAGAATGAAAGATAAACCAGATGGAAAATATATTCTAGTAACTGGTATCACTCCAACTATGTATGGTGAGGGAAAAACTATTCACACAAT
>DAOWED010000059.1 GCA_030638685.1 Candidatus Heimdallarchaeota archaeon
TAGCGGGGTGATCTGGTAAATAAGCACCTGTTACATTGCTCAATACTGGGATTTTTGGTTTCCTAAAACTAATTCGATCTAGTTTTTCTTGTAATGTTTGAGAAGCATCGGCAACTAATTTTGAGTGGAAAGCAGCTGAAACATTAAGCTTAACAGATTGTACTCCTTCATCATCAAATAATTTGATTGCCTCTTCTATTCCTTCAATTGAACCGGCTAAAACCGTTTGTTCATTGGTATTTTTATTAGCAGCAATAACATATTCTTTAAGCTTAGGTAAGTACTTCATTGTTTTTTCATAGCTTAATCCAACAGAGAGCATTGCTCCGGGGGAACTGTTACTAACTTCACTCATTGCTTTCCCTCGAGTTACTACTGCATCCAATCCATCTTTAAATGATAAAACATCAGCAGCTACTAAAGCAGCATATTCTCCTAGGCTATGCCCAAGAACTACATCAGGCTTTACACCTAATGAAACCAGAAAACGGTGTAAGGCAACATCTACTACAAACATTGCGGGTTGAGTATATTCCGTTCTTTTCAATTGACTTGCAGCAATCTCTTTAGATAATCCACGAGCAAATATTAGATCAGAAAGCGAGAATCCCCAAAGAGGTTTTAGGAATGAGTCAGCTTCATCAAAAGTTTCTCTTACTTTTTTATACTTAAGATAAGCACCCATTAACATCTCAGGATATTGGCTACCTTGCCCGGGGAATAGAAAAGCAAGTTTGTAATCCTCTGTTTTTTGGGTCTCTTCTTCTATTATTACACCTTTGAGTTTTCCCAGCTTCCATTTCTCTTTATCAGCAATTATAGTTTTTGCGAAATCTATTTTTTCAAGTAATTCGTCTTTGTTTTTTGCAGCAAAACCAAGGGATATAGAGCCTTCTCCTTGCTTCATTTTTCCTCTTAGTTGATGAATAAAAACTGACTTGTTATGATTTTTCTCAGAAAGCTTTACAATTTCATCTAACCTTTGTTGAATTTCACCAATACTTTTTCCTCTGAAGACCAAAGGTTCTGGAGCCAAGTCTGACAAATTGACTTTCATTTCTTTCCACAAAGTAGGCAGTACTACTTTTTTGCTAGCTTGCTTTTTCGGTTGGTAAGCAGTTGATTTACTTTTAACTGAAGATGAGATAATAGTAGAGGGGGTATATTCCTCTAAAATAACATGGAAATTTGTTCCTCCGAAACCAAAACTTGATATTCCTGCTTTTCTGATATCGGTTTCTGGCCATTCCATTTTCTTAGTATTTACATCAAAAGGAGAGTTTTCCCATTCAATATTTGGATTTCTTTTCTCAAGATTAATTGTTGGGGGGATTACTCCATTATAGATAGCTAACGATGTTTTAATTAAACTGACAGCAGCAGCTGCACTTTTTAGATGACCTACTTGACTTTTTACAGAGCCTAGAACAATCGACTTTGTAGCTATTTTTCCCTGTGAAAAAACTTTGTGAAGAGTCTCTACTTCAGCTACATCACCCACTCTTGTTGCTGTTCCATGAGCTTCAATAAATTGTAATTCTTCCGGATTATATTCAGCACTTTCAAGAGCCCTTTCAATAGCTAACACTTGTCCGTCTGGATTAGGGGCTGTTATACCTTTTCCTTTTCCATCAGAAGAACTTCCTATACCTTTAACTACCGCATATATTTTATCTCCAGCTTGGATTGCATCTGAAAGTCTTTTGAGTATTAAAATTCCAGCTCCTTCACCCATTACGAAACCTGAAGCCCTTTCATCAAATGGGAACGATCCTTCAGAAGATAAAGCACCTATCTTGCAGAATTTAACGAAAGTGGGAACATCCATTGAACCATCTGCTCCTCCTGTTACAACGGCATCACATTCTCCACTTAGTAATGAATCAACTGCTATCTGAAATGCAGCCAAACTTGAGGCACAAGCAGCATCTGTAATAAGATTTTTACCCCTTAGATTGAAGATGTTGGCAATTCTGCCTGAAGTAATATTTGGTAGTTCACCAGGCATAGAATCTTCTGTTATTGTAGGAAGTTTGCTCTTATAATTTACTTCAGCATCTGCTAATACTTTTTGTTGAACATCCTTTGAAAGAGATTTAAATGAATCAGTCTGTTTAAGACTTTCCGAGTATTCAGCATGATAGATTCTTCTGCTAAATTTACGAGTATTCTCTGCTCCTCCTCCGGAATTACCTAAAATTACTCCGGTTTTGGTATGATCATAATTTTCTAACATTCCAGCATCTTGCAACGCTTCTTTTGCGGCAGTTAATCCCCATAATTGAACCATACCCAGTTGTTCACCCATTTTTGGGGGAATTCTAAAACTTAAGAAATCAAACTTGAAATCTTTGATAAACGCACCAATCTTAGTATAAGTCTTATCCTCCGCTTCTGGATTAGGGTCATAATAGAGATCAGTACTCCATCTTTCTTCCGGAACTTCACCAATTGAATCGACACCATTAAGCATATTGGACCAGAACTCAGTGACATCATTTGCATCTGGGAAAACACATCCCAAACCAACGATAGCTACTTTTTCAGAATAATCTTGGCTGGTAAACTCTTCCTCTTCAATTGCTAAGGCCTTGATTTCGTCAAATTTTTGAAGATAAGTTAATTGATTGGATAAATAAGCTTGACCCTTAATCAAAATAGTATTATGAAGGTCTTCAACAGTATTTATTACTCTAAAAACTGAACAAATTTGTCCTATCAAATAGTTACCTTTCTCAAGTTGTTCCTCTTCAGAAACTCCAATAAAGTTTATATTGGAACTATCAGCCTTACGAGAAGTATCAAAATCAGGATTCCATTTGGTTCCTTTAACTGCCGTTCCCGTAGCACCCAAAGTTTGTTTCTCGAAGAATTCCTTCCTCTCTTTAATCTTAAGTCCTTGACGGACATTTTCATATTCTTTCTTTACCAAATTTTCAATAAAAGGAGTAGGTATTGAACGAGCTCTGGTATTAACAGTTTCTCCACAAATAGCTGTTTCTCTTGTGGTAAGAGCAAGTTTTTGATAAAGCGAAGTAATCCCTTTATGTTCAACGATCTCTCGAGTAAAAAGGTAAGCTGTACCCATTTGGATGCCAAATGAGAGCCACTTCTCTTCAAGAGAAACCATGGCTGAAACCATAGCAATAGAGCTTGATGTCCCTATCCCTCCGGCAAAAATAATGTTGACAAAATCACTCTTTTTAAGTTCGTTTCCATTTTTCTCAAGTAACTCTAGGCTCATTTCCCAGAGGACAAAAGATGATAGAACACCAATATGTCCTCCACATTCCATCCCCTCAAGGATAAAAGCATCTAACCCAACTGATAAACCATCTTTAAGCATCATGGGTGCAGGAGTGTGGATAACTGTTTTTGAAACCATTTCTTGGACTTTTTTTCCTAAATCAATTGTTCCAGCAGCAACAATGACGGAGTCAGGCTGCAATTTTTTGATTACTTCTAATTGCTTATCTCTTAACTTAGCAATAACTTCAAGACCAATTATTCCGCAACCGAAAGGTCTTCCATCAAGTTCTCTTTTTGCTTTAAGAATGAGTTTTGTTGTATCATCCTCATTCAGGCTTCCTAATGCAAGAAAGGGTAAACCTCCTTCTTCAGCAACCACTCTTGCAAACTTAGGTCGTTCAGAGACGTGTGCCATTGGACCTTGAAAGATGGGATACTTAATATCGAAATGTTTTGCAAAAGAACTATTCTCATGGAAAGGGTTCATGTTTTTAGCAGCTATTAGTTGGTCATTTATTTGATCCATCAATCCTGAAATGGCTTCTTTTACTGAACCAAATCGTTCTTTGAAGTATCGAGCAATAACAATGTCTTGCCCAACTGGAAGAATAGTATTGGCATAACTTTCAGAGTTAAAGAGGTAGTTCTTTTCTTTTCTCTTCTCTTCAATCATTCGTTCTCTTTCTTCTGGTTCTTTGTCCAAATTTGCTTCTTCAAGTTTATTAAGTTCCCTTACTACCATTGTTCCTAATTTGGCATAAACTCTATAGGGGTTTGAAGTAGTTTGTCCAACTATCGAAGTATCTGTTGCATCTATTTTTGCAATGAATTCTTTTTGTTCGAGCGAAAGAGGACTTTCTGGTAAAAGATAAAACTGAGTATCGTAAACTAAACCTTTGCTTCCCCCAGCAATAGCAGACCCGGAAGTACGAATTCCTAACCCTCCTTGTACTATGAAGGGTAACCCTGCAGATTCAAATTGTTGAATAAGAATGAAAGATGATTTTTTACCTACTCCTCCTGCTGCTTAATAGACTTTTAACAAGTCCAAATCGTCTGATGGAACTAACATTGCTTCCTCTAAAGAAATGGTTTCACAGACAAGAATAGCTTGTTTTTTTATCTGCGTCAACCTCTTTTTATTAGCTGCAAAAATGTTAGCTGGAAGAATAAGATAAGAAAAGTCAAGAGAAACAATATCATCAAGAATCGTTATTTGTTCTTTTGAATCTAGACGAATTCCCCATGAACCACTTTTATTCATTTTTTTAACAACATTTAATGCATCTTGGTTGCTAAATCCTTGAAGATCAATCAATCCTACGCCTTGGGCTTTAGCTACTTCATTGGCTAATTTAGTATCCTTTAATCCAGGGGGATTGTATACGAAGATTGGATAGTGTTCTTTGAGTTTTTCGTCTAGCTTCATTTTCTCACATCACAAAGGTATATTACCGTGTTTTTTCTTGGGTCTAGTCTCTCTTTTTCCAAGAAGGGACCACAAAGAGTTGATCAATCGCACACGAGTTGAGCTTGGTTGAATAACGTCATCGATGTAGCCTTTTTCTGCGGCAATAAATGGATTTGCGAAAAATTGACGATATTCTTCCTGTAGCTCTTTTTCCTTTCTTTCAGGATCATCTGCTTTTGCAATTTCTCTTCGGTAAAGAATTTTTGTTGCTCCTTCCGGTCCCATTACTGCTATTTCTGCAGAATGCCAAGCAAAGTTAATATCTCCTCCGAGATGTTTGGATGACATACATATATATGCTCCACCTACGGCTTTTCTAGTGATTACTGATAATTTGGGAACTGTTGCTTCAGAGTATGCAAAAAGTAGTTTTGCTCCATGTCTAATTATTCCTTGATGTTCTTGACTTACTCCGGGTAAGAATCCTGGAACATCTACTAGTGTAACCAATGGAATATTGAAAGCATCACAGAAACGAATAAACCTTGCTGCTTTCGTTGAAGCATCGATATTAAGTGCTCCAGCTAGAACATTTGGTTGGTTGGCTACTACACCTATAGGGTACCCATTTAGTCGAGCAAACCCGACAACTATATTTTTAGCCCAATTTTCTTGAACTTCTAGAAATTCTCTGTCGTCTACTATTCGCAAAATAATAGCCATGATATCGTAAGGGTCTTTTGGATCAGGAGGTATAATTGTATCTAAATCCTCTATTATTCTTCCGGGAACATCTCTTGGTTCTAGAATTGGTGGGTCTTCTAAATTATTTGATGGTAAATAACTAAGTAATTTCTTTATGTGCTCCATTGTTTCTTCTTCAGATTCATTCACAAAATGAGCTACTCCAGATTTAGCTCCATGAACACTTGTTCCTCCAAGTTCTTCAAAAGAAACATCTTCTCCAGTTACTGTTTTTACAACTTCTGGACCTGTAACAAAGGCATACGAAGTATTTTCCGTCATAAATACAAAATCATTTAATGCGGGTGAGTATACTCCTCCTCCTGCTGAAGGACCTAGTATTGCAGTTATCTGTGGGATTACACCGGAAGCGTTTACATTTCTGTAAAATACGTCTCCATAACCAGCCAATGAGCTTACGCCTTCTTGTATTCTTGCTCCTCCAGAATCACTCATTCCTATTAATGGTGCCCCTGATTTCAGAGCCAAATCCATTATTCTAACTATTTTCTGAGCGTGCGCATACCCCAAAGTTCCTCCTATACAAGTAAAATCTTGTGAGTAAATGTAAACTAATCTTCCATTTATTGTAGCGGAACCTGTTACTACTCCGTCTCCTGGGAATCGTTTTGTTTGCATATTGAAATCATGCACATCGTGTTTTACGAATGCACCAACTTCATTGAAACTATTTGGGTCAATTAGAAGCTTAATTCTCTCTCTAGCAGTATATTTACCTTTCTGGTGCTGTATTTCTATCCTTGCTTCTCCTCCACCTTTAAGCAATTCTTCCCTTCTTTCTAGTAACTCGTTTAATGTGTCAGTGCTTCCCGCGTGCGATCTCTTAAACGGTATTGATTTTTTATTATTTTCATTCATTATTTTCACTCTACTTTAGTTAGGTTTAGTTCTTAACCTAATTTTTTGTTATTGGTTTATAACTTTTCCAGTTTTTGCCATTTTCAATGCATCTACCTTCATTTTAGTTTTTATTTTGACTAAATAAAAATTCAGTAACTATTCTACTGTAACTTTTTTTGGTAACTCTTACCCAATATTCTACTTTTTATTTCATTACTTTTTCCATTATTAACACTCAGTTCTCTAAGTGCCAAAATCTTCAAAGAAATTTTCCACTTTGTGTTTCTCCTAATCGAATTTAAAGGCGCTTTATGCTTTACTTTTTTGCATAAAAGTGATAAAATTTTCATTCAAAATGATAAAAATAGAAAAATGGGAGTACATATCAATAATAGATGCAATTAAAAGTATTAAAAAAGATAATTACGGGAAAAAAGAATGAAAAAATCACCAAAACTAATCAATTATTCAATAGTGAAACACAACTCAGTAAGAAATAAAAAAAGTAAATTAGTAAACTAAGGAAAAGAAGTGTAAACGCCTTAGGCTTTAGGTTAATTATTTGGGGCGCTTTTGAGGTCAGAATACGTATTTGATCAGAGAATAAAAAGTGCAAGATTAAGAGATAGATTTTTGCACGGGGAAAAGAAATAATTGAAGGGAAGTATTTAGAATAAGTGCAAAAATTAGATTTAAGCTTAGTAAAAAGAAGAAAAATGATCGATAGGATAAAAAATAATAAAAATCATATTATGAATTGAAAATGTAAAACAAAGGATAGGAGACAGAAAAGAAGAATTGTTAAGTAGTTATTTTTAAAAAGACAAAAAAGGGGATGTTGATAGAGACAAATTAATCATAAAAGAAAACTTAGGAGCAAAAAAGATGACTCAGATTGAAAAAGTGTTGATTGCTAATAGAGGAGAAATAGCTGTTAGAGCTGTAAGAACCGCAAATTCATTAGGAATCAAAACAGTGGTTGTCTATTCTCGAGATGACCAAGATAGTTTGCATGTAAGACTAGCAGATAATGCAGTTTATTTAGGAAGTGGCAGTGTTTTAGAGACATATCTTAACACTGGTAAATTAATGGAAGCATGTGAACAAACAGGAGCAGATAGTTTTTATCCAGGATATGGCTTTTTGTCAGAAAATCCCGATTTTGCTCGTTTAGTAACAAAAGAAGGATATAATTTTATTGGACCTTCAGCAGATGTAATAGAACTAATGGGTAACAAGGTTTCTTCCAGAAAAGAAGCAAAAAAGGCAGGAATACCAATTGTACCAGGCTCAGAAGGAGCGATCGATGATGTTTCAAAAGCAATAGACATTTGTGAAAGAATAGGCTATCCCGTGATAGTAAAAGCGGCTTTCGGAGGAGGAGGAATGGGAATGGTAATTGTAAACTCAAAAGACGATCTCGAACAAGCTGTTCATTCTGCACAAGAGCAAGCAAAAGCAGCCTTTGGTAGATCAGAAGTCTTTGTAGAAAAGTACCTAATTAATCCCAAACATATCGAGATACAGTTCTTTGGGGATAAACAAGGAAACGTTGTTCATCTTGGGGAAAGAGAATGCTCTATTCAAAGAAGGCATCAAAAACTCTTGGAAGAAGCTCCATCTCCAGTGGTAAGCCCTGTTAGAAGAGCATATCTTGGAAATTTAGTAGCAGATTTTGCAAAAGGAGCAGGTTATGTGAATGCAGGGACTGCAGAGTTCTTGTTTAAGGATGGGCAATTTTATTTTAACGAAGTAAATGCTCGAATACAAGTGGAAATGGGAGTAACAGAGTTTGTAACAGGTTATGACTTAGTTGTTGAACAATTTAAAGTAGCTAGCGGAGAACCATTATCATTTAATCAAAAGCAAGTTGATATTAGAGGACATTCTATTGAGATAAGGATTACTGCAGAAGACCCATTACATGATTTTAGACCATCCCCAGGACAAGTAACTTCCTTAATTATGCCCGGTGGAACTGGATTAAGACTTGATACTCATCTTTACCAAGGATATACTGTGCCATCACGTTACGATTCTATGGTTGGTAAGTTAATAGCATGGGATCTAACTAGATCATTATGTAGGCACCGATTGCTTACTGCTTTGGATGAGTTCAAGATCTCTGGTTTCCCTACAAATATGAGATTTCATCGTTTCTTATTAGAAGATGATTCATTTGTTTCTGGAACATACCATACTGGAACAATAGAAGAAAGAGGTTTACTTGAAAAAGTTAAAGATGAGTTTTATGCACAAGCAGTTGCTTTACTAGCTTACAGTCAACAATCATCACAATCGACATTACCTAAGCCTCCAAGCGATAATTGGAAGGTGCAAGGGAGAAGAGAATCAACCGGATGGAGTGTTTAAAATGGAAGAAACAGAAAATCCTATCACATACGAAGTTCTCCTCAATGGAGAAAGATTAGAGATAACCGTACACCCAGATGGTTCTTGTCAAGTTAATGAAAGCGTCTACAAACCGGAAATTGAAACCAATGTTCACGGAGTAGAAGTTAAAGTTGGAGAGTTTGTTTTCAAAATACAAGACGTTAGCGGAAGAATTTCAATTGATTATAATGAGGTAAACTTCGCATATGGACCAGTTTTACCGCAGTTGAAAAGATCTATGAGGCAAAAGGATCAAAGAAAGGTTATTACAGCTCCTATCCCTGGTCTTATCAGTGAAGTTCCAATTGAACCTAATAGTGTCGTTGAGGAAAACGAACTTTTAGTGATTTTAGAAGCAATGAAAATGAGGAATGAAATCAGAGCTCCATCGAAATCAATGGTACAGCAAATTCATGTTCGCCCCGGGGACCAAGTGGATTTAGATCAAATAATGGTTGTTCTTATCCCAGTTTCTGAGGGTGAATAACTTTGATCGTCGAGAATATTCAAATCCCCTTTAAGGAAAATTATCTTAACGCTTGCTTTTGCTGGCCAGATAATAAAGAAGAAATCGATGAACCAATACCGGTAGTCGTTAAATTTCATGGTATACCCGGTTATCCTCCTGAAAAAGAGGCTTCTTTGCTTTCTGAAGAATTAACCAATAATGGAATTGCTTTTCTCAGCTTCAACTATACCGGAGTTAGAGAAAGCCCGGGAATATATAGTTATTACCAAGCTTTCGAGAATGCCGAACAAGTAATGACCTTTCTAACTCATCATGAGTTAATCAACCCCCGAAAAATAGGTGTCTTCGGTGAATCTTTAGGTGGTGCTTTAGCTATCTGTCATACTGCTAGAGATCCAAGAGTGGCTGCTTTAGCTCTTCATGCTCCTCTTTTTGACCCAGCCTATGTTCTTGGTATGAGTGGTTTTGAAGCTACTTGGCAGCTTTTGGTTGATAGTCAAATCATCAGGTTTCCCCCGGGTAATAGCAGAGAACTTTTCCAAAAAGAAACGCTTAATCATAATCCAATGGATCATATTAACTTAATTAGCCCAAGACCTATTGCAATTACTTGTGGCAAAAAGGATCAAATAATTAGTTTTGAAGGTTTTCTAAAGTTATTTGATAAAGCTAATGAACCCAAGAGCATCCACGTTATTGAGGAAGGCAATCATTATTTAAAAGATAAAGCCTCAGCTAAGGAAGCAAGAGAGTTTTTAAGCAAGTTTTTCCTAGATCAATTTGAGTGGTAACAATTTAGAAAAATTCGCTACTTTCGATTAGGTGATTTGCGTTGATAAATTGGAAAATATATGCTTATTCTGAGGTTAAATCTACCAACCTGTTAGCTGAAGAAATATTTGATAAATTAGATCCATTAGCTGTTCTTATTGCAGATACTCAGACTGAAGGAATAGGATATGGTACTAATACATGGGATTCACCATTAGGTGGTTTGTGGGCTTCTTTTGTTTTAAGAACTCAACACTGTCCAACAATTACTTGTCCTAAACCACTTTTTTCAATGGCTACTGCACTTGCGGCATGTGATACTTTAACTTCCTTTGGAGCAAGTAATATTAAAATAAAATGGCCAAACGATATTATTATTGAGAAAGAAACTAGTTTTGGAAAGCTTGGAGGAATTTTAACGAATGTTAAATATCTAGGAAATGAGATAGAAGGGGTAATTATTGGTATAGGAATTAATTTGTCAAGCAAAGACAACTATTCCAAATCAACCCCAAATTATTACTGTCTAGATCAACTTAACCTCATTAAAACTCCGGAGGAAGTATTAGATGTTTTAATTATTCAGTTAACCAATTGCTTGTGGAAAACAACTACTAAAGAACTCTTGAATGATATTAATGCTCTTCTTTACAAGAAAGATCAAGTAATTCATTGGAGAGAACCAGGTAAACAAATCCTCAAGGTCAAAATTAAATCAGTTAATGAACATGGAGAATTAGTTATTATCAAAGAAAATAATCCATTTATTGTAACAGAAGAAAAAAGACATTTTCTGGATTTTTCATAAAGTATTTTCAAGGCACTAAATGCCAAATTTACGAATAATAGATCTCACAATACGAACTATATGTTCTTTTTGGCTTCTTCTTTGAAATTGACGATATTGTTCTATCCCTGCTGCTTCAGGAGCAACTAAATAGCCATAAAGCATGTACAATCCTTTTCGTACATTTCTATTTGCCATATTGCTTAAAACCCTACCAAGAGCATATAAAGGATGATAACCTAAGTTATTCATTCCTTTGCCTATTGCAATAAAATAGTTTTTTGAACCGATCCCTGTAGGTCGTTGAAGAAAAATAGGTATTGAAGTGAAAGTTTGCGTTTGATATCCCATAAAGCGTGCCACTAGTAAGATAAAAGTATCTGGCGTGTATATCCTCGGGTATTGCTCCATTTCTCTTACAATTTCACCCTTAATTAAACAGCCAGTATTTCTAGGATCTGATGTTTTTCCTTTTTCAAGGTCATCGTAACCGCTTGCAACCCCTATTTTTTCATTTTTGTTCATTTCTGAAATGAGACTTGAAAGATAATCTGATGGATAAAAAGAATCACCGTCACAAAGTAATAAATAATCAAAATCTTCTTTTAAAAGCAGTTTCAGCCCTTCATTCCATGGGTCAACCAAAAACAATGTTCCCATAGCTGAAAAACCTCTATCTTTTCTAGTGATAGTTTCAATTATTAGGTTATTTTTTTGATATTCAGCAATTATTTCTGGAGTACTATCGCTAGATCCATCATTCACAAGGATAATTTTTTTGAGAGGGTAATCCTGTTCAAGGATAGAATCAAGTGTTTTGACAAGATATTGTTCTTCATTCCTTACTGCCATAAAAACAATTACTGACTCCATTTTTACACCTAATTTCAAGTAACTCTTTCCATCCATTCTTTAATAAACGAGCTTATTTCTTCAGACAGACTTTTTGGCATAGGTAAATTATTTTTCTGAAGCAATGAAATATCTGCAACACTTCTATAGATATCACCTACTCTAGGTTCTCCGAATACTATTTCACTAGAACTATTTGTTTCTTTAATAATTAATTGAGCTAATTCTAAGATGGTTGTTTCTTTCCCAGTTCCAATATGAACAACTTCTCCCCAAAGATTATCTTTTTTCACTATTGATCTGAGTATTTCTGCTACATATGAAGTAGTCACGAAATCACGCGTTTGGGAACCATCTCCTTCAATAAGTAGTGTTTTATCACTCAGAGCATTTTCCATGAAGACAGTAATAACTCCGGAATACGGATCGTCAGATGAAATAAGTGAAGAATAAATATTGAATGGTCTTACAACTGCAACTTTTAGATCAAAACAATGGTGATAAGCTAATGCGTAAATTTCAGATGTTGCCTTACTAGCGCCATAAGGTGATTTGGGGCGTAATACTGTATCTGGTGAAACCGGAAGACTATTTGTGTCACCAAAAACTGATGCAGAACTAACGACAACAATTTTACTATTATGCTCTCGCGCTAATTCTAGTAGTTGGAGGGTTCCAAAAGCATTAATTAGAAAATCATCAATAGGATCGCTAACTGAATAAGAAATAGAAATTTGAGCAGCTAAATGATATATTACTTCAAAGGCTCCAAGATCGGGTAGCTCTTTGATATCTCCTTCAATTAATGTAACGCTTTTATCTAAATCACTTGCTTCATACTTATTATTTGAAAAATTGTCTAAAACTACAATTTCTCTTTCTTTTTTGTTCTCTTCAAGTAATTGATTAACAAGAAAATAACCTATTTGCCCCATACCTCCAGTTACAAGAATTCGTTCTACCATTAGCATGTTCTGATAATAATAACTTAAAAAACCTTTCAAACTACTTATTACCTAAAAGAATATTTAGGCAAGAGAAAAAATGAAAAAACATCCTAAAAGAGTTAAAATTGGGGGAATCCTTGTGACTTTGGTATTAATAATTAGTGTTCTTACATTCAGATTGGTTGAACATTACACTAGTCTATTATTCTAGCAAATTTTGCCAGAACGCCTCTAAGTTAGAGGTTTGCCTCTGGACTATGGACAGAAGCAAATTTATACTGATTAATTTGATAAAAAACTGAATTAACATGGGTATTAACCATTTCACTGCACTTTAGGCAGGGGGCAATATCATAGTTATCCTCATCTCTTTCTAATTTTCCACCACAATCAACATGAATTGTTGAAGTATTATAAGCTGATTGAGTTACTAACTCACAATTACGACCGGTGTGAAGCTTAACGGCGTAAACTTCACGGGCATAAAGGCTAATTTCATCAGCCATACTTTCAATAGCTTTAGCTAATGCCTTCTTAGTGCCATAAGTATGACAATTAAGGTCTTCCATCAGCAAAGTATGAGTTTTACTACCGACTATTTGCCGGCCTAGCCAATTACTAATTTTTGGTGGTAAGTTCTCCTCAAGTTTTCCTTTCGATGATGGAGTTCACTTAAATGATTTTTGTGATTGTCTCGTTTCCAGCCTTCAGGAGAAGTATCAATCAATGACTGATA
>DAOWED010000129.1 GCA_030638685.1 Candidatus Heimdallarchaeota archaeon
AAGAATAACTGGTGGTTCAAACTCATTTTTTGGAGAAGTTAGATCAAATAATTTCTTGGGTACTTTTGAAGTATTAATCATGAAATAAAATTGACCATATGTGCTAGGATCATATTTTTTCGATAGATTAAACTTCTTCAAAGAAATGCAAATATGAGTCACTGGTGGGAATGGATATTTGGTTCTTTTCAAAGACTGTCGATGCTGAATTTGATAAGTCAAATGATTGACCATGTTTGGAAGATCTTCTTGTCTTTCCACTGGAAATTCTATTGCTGGAGTTTTACTTGATCGAATAAGCAAAGCTCCTTTCTTCTTTGGCAAAAGAGAAGATATAATGAAATAAATAATTAATGCTAATGTTATAAATGCAATACCTACACCCCAAAGAAGTAAAACTCCTTTTTCCGCGGCAATTGACAAATTATCACGATTATTTAGATTTAACAAATTTTCCCAGTTAATATCCAGAATGTGAAGCCATCCAATATCTACAATTAAAAATATGAAAGTTGCTAGTAGCAACGAACCAAAAAGTGATCCACCTACTTCTGATGCATCTCCAAATCTTAAATTTTCAAAGGAGTGAGAACGATACTTTCCTTGAGAAACGGAAATAGATCGTACATTTCTCAAATTCATATACCTTATCTGTTTAAATCGGTTATGAGCCACATAATTATTATTAGAGGCTAGTGTTTCTTCCAGATATCGTCCTAAAGCTATTGATCGAGGTAGCCCTAGAAGAAGATAAACAGTTATTAATGCTATAAATAGAATAAAAATCATTGGAATCATAGCGATAGTGTACTTCTTAGAAGTACCATAAATGATTAATCCTGTTCCTACAAGCATTGGTATGATGGCCCAATTGATTGCTTTACGATAAGCATTTTGATAAATGGCTCTTGGTCCTCCTCTAATGTGGAATCCAGCTTTTTCAAATAGTATATGTGAGGGAGAATCTGTTGGTTTAGGTTTTTCAGAGCCAGTTATTAAACAAATTGCTGAAGATAGAATAAATGCTTCTTTTCTGCTTACAAAAAAGTCAGTAGTAAAATTTTTACCACTGGCTGTTCTAATCTGAAGTTTGTAACCAGGTTTTGCTCTACCTTTTACGATAAAAAACATTCCTGGGATCCAGAGGAGAAAACCAAAAACAGCAAGCATAGTTAGAACAAAACCAAAGAACATCAATAACGAGCCAAATATTTGGAAACTGGGTCTTCCTTTCTCATTCTCTACTCTTGTATGAAAAGAAGTAATATGAGAATATGAAAGGTCTTTTCTTTGAGATTTTCTATTAAACAAGATTAAAGCAAACCATGCATTATTGACAATATCCATTGTTGCTTTGAATGTTAGAGTTAGAAAAGAATAATCATTAAAAAGACCGTGAATAAAATTAAGAACTAAAGGGCTGATTAATTTTGCTTCTTCCAGCATCTTAAAGAGCACATCAGTATTAACATCTCTTTCTGACATTGCCAGAGTATATGTTCCAGCGAAAACACCATAGATTAAGAGTAAAATTGCAAAAAACTGTACTCTTTTTGGTCGAGTAAAATCGGATGTTAAAACTACATTCTGTTTTGAGAAAGAAAGGGTGGTCTTCTGGCTAGATGATTGAAGAGTAGCTGAATAAAGTAGCAAGACAATGAATGTTTGAATCCAGTAACCAAAAAAGGCAGTATAAAGCAGAGAGAATAGAAGACCAAATCTAACAAGATCTAATTTAGTTGTTTGCTCCAAATAAACTGGAAAAGATTCTTCTTTAACTCTGAATAAATTCTCAGATTCTTTGGCTAGTGAAGTTTTTCTAGGAGCTCTAGACATAGTTATCACTCAACTGAAAGACCATAAGCGAGATATGTTCGAGCATAACGAATGACAGCCTGTACGAAATCAACTCTGTAACCGGAGCCAGGGAATGAAATAGTTCTTCCAGAAGAGGTAAGAACAGATAACCTTCCTTTTCCTCGAGGAAGAGCCAATATAACCAAGAAGACACCGAAACCGGCAATTATCACGCTGAAGATTTGAACAAGTGTTTGACTATCTTTGTCAAGGTCTTCTGAATAAGTAAAGAGAAGAGCTGCCAAGCTCATAAAGAAAACTCCAATCAAGAAATTGCCTCTATTTGGAGAAGGAGTGCCGACTTCAATCGTTTCAATATGCTCATAGTGAATATCTTCAAAAGGATGTGACTCTGAAAAGAATCGTGCGATTCTTGCAATATTGCTTACTTCCATCTTGAATAATCTAAAGTCAGTAAAGGCACAAGTAATCTGTACGCTTGCCCTTAATAGAAAATAGACCCCATAAAGAAAGAGTAGTGGGATTACACCATAAAGAACAGGTAATTGTTCTTCAAAAGCTACAAACCCGCTTACCCCCGTTGCAAAGAAGAGAATTAGTGAAAGAATAAGATAAATCCATTCAGTAGATTTTGTAGTTTCAATACCTCGTATTTTCTCTCCAACGAAAAGATAAGGTTCTAAATATTTTTCATTTTCATCAACAGCTGGAACCATATAAAAAGAGTATCAAACTTACAAATAAACTTTACCTAATTCATGCTAAATCTTGCTAAAAAAAGTAATAGATTAAACTAATGTTACCGCTGAGTTTGTTATCAATCATCTTGATGCTTTTCTATCTCTTTAACGATATCATCTGCTAGTTCTTGTAAATTATCGAGTACTTGGGGTTTATCCATGTAGCTATACATTGCTCTTAACAATAAACAAAACTCTGTATCATTTATTCTGAAAATAATCCAGCCTTCATAGGTTCCTGAATCAAAAGAATTACCTTCATTAGTTTTAATAATACTTTCACCAAGCCAATGTTTATCAAAAGGCACTTCTGAAAGAAGTTCCATTAATAATCGAACAATAACAGGTTTAGCTGGTTCAACAAAGAAATCAATTATCCCATCATCTAAATCAGCAAGGAAGAAACAATCTATTGAAGCTGGGGTTGCATCAAGAAAACTATCGATTTTTGTTTTAATTGTCGGAATAATATCAAGTGGAAATTTTTTAGTTTTAATCAAGTCAGGGATATCAGCAGGGATATCATCTCCTTCAATTATCCGGTTATAGTCCCAGCTCATAAATAGAGAATGATATTTGTCAATTACTCTGTGAATGATTGATCCTAAGAAATCCTCGTTATCATAGGTGTCATGTATAACTCCATAAACCAATTCTTCTTTGTCAATAATTGATAGTTGAAACTGTCCTATCTCTGCTTCGCGAAGAGCTCCTTTTGAATCACCCATTGTAGCACTGAACTTAGTTAATGCTGCCATGAAAGAAATTAGTAATATTTCGTCCATATCAATAAATTCATCGTCATAAATTTGCACTCCAGTTGTGGTCTTCATATTAATAACAAGCAGTTTATGGATCATTGTTTTTTATTTAGAATTACACGATTATAACTTTATTCGTTTAGAAAAATTAAAAAGTTAAAATTGATGATTTCTTTGTTATTTTTGCCAATTTCCTATTTAATATCACCCACACCCAAAGCGTGAGCCTTCAGATAAAAAAAAAAATCTTTAATTTACCACTTTATGCCAAAAAGCCCATTCCTTTAGGTATGGGATGAATGGCAGATGGCAATACTTAATAAAAATTTTTGATATATTATTACTACTAAGGATGACTAAGCCATGAAGATTAATCGAGCATATAAGTTCAGACTCTATCCAAATCAAGATC
>DAOWED010000045.1 GCA_030638685.1 Candidatus Heimdallarchaeota archaeon
ATTTAGGTCTTTTCCGTTTTGCTTTTTGGAAGCTTTTTCCTTAGCATTTTTTCTCCCTTTTTACATCATTTTAAACCATTCGGTTGCTCACTTTCCTTTCTTTTTGTTACTGCTTTCTTTGATTCTTATCAAACAGTTAACCTTTTTATCTATGATTTCCTCCATATTTTAGTTGAATAATTGAAGTGAAATCGATGGCTACCGGCAATTTTAGAGTATTTCTTAAAAACATTCGTTATACCTTCCGTAATAAGAAACGTTTTACATTTTTCATTATCCTTTTTATTTTTCTTAGCGGTGGAGTAACTTTTTTTGTTGATACCTTTACTGAGTATAATCGTTCTGAATTACTCGAGCATAAAGGTATTCTTATCAAACAGCAGGACTTTGATACAGTTGATTGGGACACTTCTAGCCCTACCAATTTTGCTAATAACTTAATTTTAGATATTTCTGCTCTTGATAATGTTCAGGGTGTTTTCCCTCTTTCTTATGTTGATATTGGTCCTTCCCTTCGTTTTTACGGTATTGATCATTCCCATCCTTGGGTTTATGATCTTATTAGTCCCTTGAATGTTCTTTCTGGCACTTTTCTTGAATCTTCTTCTGATATGATTATTCCTAAAGACAGTTCTTTCCGGCTTAACCTTTCTGATACTGCTCCTGATGAATTATCTATTATTCTTTCCCCTGGAGTAGATGATACTTTCACTTTCAATTTTGGTTCAAATTCTATTGGTCTGAAAGTTGCCGGTATTTATGATCCCATTAATCTTCCTACAGGTGATCGTACAAGCCTTTTTGTTGACCAAACTATTCTTGATCAGCTTATTGATGATATTCCTGGTCTTGTTCGTTACATTTACCAGATTTCTGTTATTGTTTCTGGTCCCGGATCTTCAATCTTTGGCTTTGATTCTTCAGTTTTGTATGATGAAACTTATGATAATCGTATTGTTCTTAAGGACGAAATTGATGTTCTTTTTGCAGCTGAAGCTCAGCTATCAGTTATTTTTGATGCTGAAAGTCCCAAAATATTAGGGGATATTACCACTATTAAACAAAACAAAGATCGTGATGTCATCACTTTTATTATTGGTATTACTATGGGTCTTTTTGTTTCTGTCATTTATGCTTATTTAATGAGCCGTTTCCGCAAGGATGAAATAGCTGTTCTTAAGGCTCTTGGTTATTCCAGTCGACATATACGTATTGCCCTTCTTGCTGAAATCATGACCATTTCTATGCTTGGTTTTGCTATCGGTACTAGTATAATCCAGTGGTATTTACTACGTATCACTGAAGCTTCCGTACTGGCAGTCTTTGATTGGAATGTAATAATAGCTACTTTTGTGATAGTAGTTATAATAGATATCCCCGGAACTTTATTTGCAAGTAGACGGATGATGAAAGTTACTCCTTTGGATGTATTTAGAGATAGGTAGTGAGGAATTAAAATGTCTAGACGAAAACCTGTACTTGAAGCCGTTGGCTTAAGCCGCACCTTTACTCGAGGTAAGGCAGAAATTATTACCGCTGTCAATAACGTTGATTTTCAGCTCAATGAATCGGAACTAGTTATTTTAATGGGCCCTTCTGGGTCTGGAAAATCGACTTTGCTTAATTTGTTGGGAGGATTAGATGCTCCTACAGACGGTTCCATTATTTATAGAAACCCTGAAGATGATAGTGAAGTTGACATTGTAAAGCTTGATGAAAACAAATTGACTGATTATCGTAGAAATAGAGTAGGCTTTGTTTTTCAGAACTGGATGTTAATTGATAATTTAACAGCAGTTGAAAATGTAGAGGTCCCTCTTTATCCCTCCGGTATTAGCTCTCGAATTATTCGCTCAAAAGCAATCGCTCTTCTTCGACAAATGGGTCTTGATGATCGTGAGGATCATTTTCCCAAAGAACTTTCTGGTGGAGAACAGCAAAGAGTTGCTTTAGCTCGAGCAATCATCACCAACCCAACTTTTGTTTTTGCAGATGAACCGACAGGAAACTTGGACCAAGATACTGGTGAAAGAATTATGAGACTACTTAAACGAGTATGTCGTTCTGGAACAAGTATTGTTGTGGCCACTCACGATATTGGTCTTCGACGTTATGCTGATCGTTTTGTTAAAATATTAGATGGACAATTTCAACATTAATTAAATAGGACATGATAACATGGCACGAACTGATGATATTTCTGTATCTTTTTTCAAAAGCCCCTTTACGGGAGACGAATCTAAGATTGTGAAAAACACTTGCGTTGCGCTTTATTTCAATGATGAGCGTAGTAAAGGTGGTTTCATGAAAGGAACTGGGGAGACCGTAACCTCTATTATAGGTATGTATCTCTCTTTTTATGCCTTAAAGACTAACCAAGGAGGGTATGCTATCTTTAACCCCTTGGATACTTCTATTACGACAATTTCTGGAAGCAAGATAGCTAATCCTGCTGATATTTCCAAAGAGTTAGCTGATTCTGTTAACTTCCTTGAGACATTAAACGAAGTTGAGAAGAAGCTTGTTCTCCAAGAAACTAAAACTCATGATATACGAGGAATGATGGTCGGTGACAAGATAGTTGATGGAATAGCTCCTCTTCTTCAAAATCGATCTACCACCCCCTTGAATTATGTAGAATTACAAGTTCCTCTTAAGATCAGTGATGCTCAAAGGTCACTTAAACCCATTGATGATATTTCTGCTCAAACTGAAATCTTTGACAATCGAATTGAAGATATTATCACAGCAATAGCTGATTCCTTTACTAAACATCTTCACAAACTAAGGGCTGAACTTGAAAAAGTTGAATCAGGTCATTCTCAAAATGTAGCTAAAATGGTTAAGACAATTGAAGATAATAAAAAAGGTTTTGCCACAGAGGAAGCTAAAGAGAAAGAAGAAGCTGTCAAAAGAGCTCATAATGAGGTAGTAGATAATCTCAAAGGTCTTTATGGACGAGTACAACCTAACTTGGTTAAAGATTCAGAAGATCTTGTAAAAGGTGTTAAAGATTCACTCGGTAAAATTCAAAAGCTTTCCGACACATCAACCGGTTTCAAGGAATCTGAAAATATTCTTAACGAAATTCTTGATAAGGTTCAAATCATGCAAGCAAGCGTTCAAACATCCCTTCATATCGTTTCTGTGGAACGGATGAAAGCAGAAGATCGTTTTGTTGAATCAGATATGGATAAGGATGATGCAAGGATTAAGTATGATAGAAAACGAGAAGAGGAAGATGGAAAGTTGGTAGAACTTGAGGGAGAAAAAGATCAAAGGATAAGTGATTTACATAGAGAAATCGCTAAAGTTGAATCCGCTCAAACCAATTATCTAAATAAACGAGACAAGATACGTTATCAACTCTCATTAGAAGCCCCTCAATTAATCGGCTCCTTCATTGATCCTGCAATCATAGGAAGCACCGCACCCTCCCTAAAGATTAAAGTGCCTATTTTGGCAGCCTTTTATCGTAAAGGTACCACCGAAAGAGTAGCAGTTATTCCCCCCATCATTCTTCCTAATAGGTTAGATCGATTGGACCCCAGTAACCAGTTTGTATCCAAAGACAAAACAGTAGGTTTTGATCTTATTTCACCCCATCTTAGACATATTGTTGAAGGAAATGTAGAATCTTACCTCAATGCCAACTCAGAGGCACGAGAAAGGCTTAAGACAGATGGATCAAACCTTATTGAGACAGAAGGAATATTAGATAACCTTCTTAGAGGAGCTCAGCTTCTAGTTGATCGACATGCTTTACCAAAGAAGAAAGGGGAAGCAGTCGGGCAAATAGCTATGAATTTCAGAACAGTTCAATAATGTAGGTAAATATTTACATATTTCCTCCTCACCTTAAATCTCCCCTCCTCTCATTTTTCTTATATTTCTCAGAAAGTTAATTGTGTCAATTAATGATTATGCTTATTAACAATATTTTTTATAGTGTAAAATCGTTATGAGTGTATATTACTTGATTTAGTCAATGGTGTTATTATGACAGATAAAGAAACTTATTATCAAGACTCACCCATTCATGAAACGAAATCAGGCGGAAGTGTAATTAAAGGTTTTATTGTAACTGCTCCCTTGCTTATTGCAGTTATGTTCGGTTTGAACATGATTGAATCCCCTACAATCACTGAATCTTATATTTTCTACATGCTTGGCTTAGTTATCTTTGGTGTGATGTGCTGGCTTACAGACAGTAAGCTGAAAATGATTTTTTTAGGAGTACCCATGTACCTTATGATTATTGCTGCAGTAGCATATTTATTGCCTGATTTAACTTATAATATGTTCACTCCTTTTGCTGAACATAAAGGCGCATTATATGATTTTACTGAAGTACTCAAAGAATTTGAAACCGATCCTACTAGAATACAAGAAATAGAAGATATGGAATCTTTCCTTGATTTTGTTTTTGTAATAGATCTAGCTATCGCTTTCCTTGTTCTAATGATTGGAGGGTTGGGTTTAACTATGCTCATGCAATCTATCAGAAAATCTTTCAGTGTAATGACTGTTTTTTCAATTATTTTTGGTATCTTCTTCACCCTTTTGGGTATATTACTTTTACCTTACATTTGGATTGCAATAACAGGAAGTGCAGAATTTGCCTTAACTTATGGCAGTGGAATGGCATACGTTGGTCGAGGATTTGAAGAGCGGGAACTTGACAATATTGCTTTGTCGGATTCTTACTTTGCAAAAGCAGATGAATTATTTGAAAAATCAGATCAACAATTTCAAGGGCTAGAAGAATTGGGAATATTCTTCCTTCTGGGTAGTGCGCAAAAAGATATGAAAATTTATGCAGATAATTTTGTCCATCTGGCGTCGGCAACAATTGATTTTACTCAAGGGCTTGTGCCGTTCTTTAATGGTCTTGATACTTTTATGGATGGTTTTGAGACTAGTATGGATGCAGTTGGTACCGAAACATCTGCTTTACAATTAGCTGTTTCTGACCAATCAGAAGTAGGTCTTTCACAAATAGATGATGCAGCCTTTAATGCAGGAATGGCTACTCTTTCTTCCTCCTTTGACAACTTTTCAATTGCTCTTGACCACTTCAAAGAAGCTCTCAATGAATTTTATGAAGTTAATTGGGATGATCTTAAATCAGCTGCTGGTGCAGAAAATATTGAAGATGAACTCAATATGGCAGAAGATATTATCCCCATCGTAAACGATGTAATTGACATGTTTCAAGTGTTAATTAATGAATACACTTATGCAAATGAATCAACTTCTGAACACCCAGTAATTATTCATGTTTTATACAGTTCTTATGCATTGATGTCTGCTTCAGAGCAGATCGAAGGAGACCAGTCTTCTTTTGAAGGAACAGGTGATTATTGGAGAATGGCAGCTAACAATTTATCTGTCCTTGACATCGCTTTAGCTGATCCGGTCTTTGACCCAATTGAAGCACCCGCAGATATGGATGAAACAGTGAAAGATTTTGTTGTTGATTTCAATGGTGGATTAACTTTTCTTACTGATGTAGTAAACATAGGTATTGATTTAGCTGAATTCGGTGCAATTGCTTCTGAAGGTATGGAAGCTTTCATCACTGCTTTAGATGTTTTTGAAGGAACTGATTTCGAAGATATTGACCCTGTAGCTCTTACTAATGCAACTGATGCAATGGATGAAGTTGTTATTTCAACTAATTCTCTTGTTACTCTAGCTACCTCTTTAGAAGCTGACTTTACCGACATGAGTGATACTGCAACTGCTGAAGGTTATGGATTCTTTAATGATCCAGCTAGTGAAATGGCAGCCAACTTTTTAGAGTTTGAGCCCGTTTCTAACACTCAAAACCTTAATTATCTAGCAAGTGGTCTTAGTTCACTATTCAAAGGCGTGTTAGCTCTTCAAATAGTTACTACCGCTGTTGATGAAGTAATTCTTGCTTATGAAGACATGAATGCCAGCTTACCTGATCCGATATCGTCAGATGTTGTGGGTGCAGCTTTAATTGTTCAAAGTGGAGTAGTTAGTATC
Organism: Candidatus Heimdallarchaeota archaeon; assembly: GCA_030638685.1. Classification (GTDB taxonomy): domain Archaea; phylum Asgardarchaeota; class Heimdallarchaeia; order Heimdallarchaeales; family DAOWED01; genus DAOWED01. The sequence goes on from DAOWED010000045.1 coordinate 6,016, forward strand.
AACAACTCTCTTGATAACGCTAAGAATAATTTGACTATTGCAAGCTACCACCTTAATCATACGGCCGGTAATTTTTCATTAATCACCGGTGAAATGGTTCAATTAACAGATTCAGCAACTTATATCAGTAACATTGTAACTGATATCGGTCTGATAACTGATGGAGTAACACAAATTCAAGATGATTTGACTGCTCTTAAGGTTGCAGCTGATACTCCTGATGGTGATGGTCAAAACATCGTTGATGCTCTTGATATTCTTTCTTATGACCTAGACGCAAGTAATGCTCCACCAGCAGATCCAACAAGTGCAATGTATGATATCAACGCAGCAATAGCTGATATTGATGTTCAGTTAAACAGTATCACTGTCGAGGCATAAAGCACAGCTTTAGTGAACTGCTTTCTACTCTTTCTCTCCTCCTTCCTTTTTTATCATAAAAACGATTACTTTAAATTTGATTATTCGAAAACATATTTGAGGTCGTTGCCTTGGAATTTCAATAATTGTCTCTCTTAGATCATTCAATTTAGCCAAAGAATCAACCTCTAACATATTGAACCTACTTTTTTTCAATAAGTATACTAACTTCACTGCAAAGTACGTTAGTTGCCAACCTATTAATTTAAAGAGTAACAAAGAAAACATCACAAAAGGAGAAATAATGAATGAATAGCTCTGTAACACTTACACCCGAGATGGAAAAAGTACTACGTTTTTTGAGCACGAGCAAGAAAATAACTATCGATAAACTCGCTGAAAGACTTAGTTTTCCAAGAGCAAAAGTTGACCTTCTTACCTCTGAATTGGAGAAATTAAAACTAGTAAACAGAGGAATGAAGACTATTAGTCGAGCTGATTTAACAGCCGATGGTTCTGAAGTAGTTGAAAAAGGTCTTCCTGAGAATAGGCTTTTGAATACCCTCAAAGCTGAAAAAGAAGGAATACCCATGGCAAAAATTGGTTCATTTATTGATCTTCCTAAAAACGCTATCAATGCTGGTATAGGTAAACTACGCAAAGAACAGTTAATAACCATTACAAAAGGTATAGTTACCTGTGCGCCAGCAGCTGAGCCTTTAAACGCTGAGCTTGAGGAAGCCCTTAGCAAAATAGCAGATAATCCTTTTGTTAAAATTGATGCTAAAATATTGAGTGAATTATCCCAAAGAGGGTCAATATTAATTAAAGAGCGACAAGAAACAACTGCTCAAATAACTGATTTTGGAGTAAAAGAGCTGCCAAATATTAAGGTAACCGAAGAAGTATCTAGACTTACTCCTGATCAAATCAAGACGGGAGACTGGCGTTCATTAAACCTCAAGAAATTCAACTTAGCATCAAAACCTAAAACCATCCCTTCTGGAAGAAAACACCCCTATTTGAGCTTCTTGGATGAAGTAAAAACAAAGCTCATAGGTTTAGGCTTTTCAGAGATGAGGGGACCACTTGTAGAAACTGAGTTTTGGAATTTTGACGCTCTTTATCAGGCTCAAGATCATCCTGCAAGAGAATGGACTGATGTTTATGTTTTAAAAAATCCAACCCATGGAAACCTTCCGCTTGACAAAGAACTTGTAAAGAATGTGCAAATAGCTCATGAAACAGGTGATCCAGTTGGTTCAAGAGGTTGGCGATATAAATGGGACCCTAAAAAAGCAGCAAGGTTATTGCTTCGTCCTCAAGGAACAGCTGTTAGTGCAAGAACACTTTATAACCTTAAGATTCCTTCAAAATATTTCAGTATAGCTAGATGTTTCAGACCAGATAGTGTTGATGCCAGTCATTTAAGTGAATTCAATCAAATGGAAGGGATAGTTTGTGATCCAACTCTCACTTTCAGAGATCTCTTAGGTATACTCAAAACCTTTGCAGAAGAAGTAGCTGGAGTATCCAATATTCGTTTCAAACCTGATTATTATCCTTTCACAAGCCCTTCAGTGGAGATGAGTGCTCTTCATCCGACATTAGGTTACATTGAATTTGGTGGTGCTGGAATTTTCAGACCAGAAGTAACTGCTCCATTTGGTATTACAGAACCGGTTATTGCGTGGGGTCTAGGTGTGGATCGTCTATTCATGGTTAAGCAAGAAATAAATGATATTAGAGAACTTTATACGCATAATCTAGATTGGCTAAGGAAGGTTCCATTAACTTAGAGGTGAAAAAAATGGTTTCTTACAAAATTTCATATATTGATGTATTGGCTTCTTTGAAGCTTGATTCTGACACTTCAATTGATGAACTCGATCATTTATTCAGTTTCGCCAAGTGTGAGATCGAAGATCATGATCTTTCAGATGACGTAATTAAAATTGATTGTAAAACATCTAATCGACCTGATGTTTGGAGTGTAGAAGGTTTAACTAGAGAAGTTAAAGGTATTCTTGGACTTGAAAATGGATTAGCTGATATTTCAGCTGAACCGAGTGGATACATAATTGAAGTTGATTCCAATATTTCCGAAGTTAGACCCTTTATTGCCGCTTCTGTTGTTAAAGGTCTAAAATTTGATGATTTTCTGATCAAACAAATTATGCAACTTCAAGAGAAAGTAGATTTATCCTATGGTCGTCGCAGAAAACGATCTTCAATAGGTGTTTACAATATTAATATGATCGAAAGTCCAATCTATTACGGGTTAACTCCCAGAACAGACACTTTTGTTCCACTAGGTTACACTAAAGAAATGAGCCTTGATTCTATCCTAAAAGAACATGAAAAAGGACAAGAATATGCTTTTACGCTTCCCACAAAAGGTCCATTACCTATCTTAAAAGGAGCTAATGGAGTGGTTCTTTCTCTTCCTCCCGTTATTAACAGCAATGATGTGGGTCGAGTATCAGAAGAAACAACCGATGTGTTAGTGGAAGTTACTGGCACAAACTGGGAAGTTGTCCAAGTAGTGACAGCAGTAGTTACTCAAGCTCTTAGAGATAGAGGTGGAAAAGTATCCACGGTAGAAATTGTTTATCCAGAAGATTATGAAACAGTTTCTTCTTCAGTAATTACTCCTAGAACCACTCCCTATGAAATGGAAATACTTGTAGATGATATTGAAGGATACCTAAACCTTGGTTTAACCGCTGAGGAAATAATTGATCTTCTTAGAAAACGAAGGTTTGAAGCAAGTATTATTGATAAAAAAGCAGGTAAAATACTTGTACAATATCCTCCTTATAGAGTGGACATTCTTCACTGGGCTGATATTGCAGAAGATATAGTGATTGCTTTTGATTACACGAAGATTGAGCCAACTGAATGGTCAGTTGTAACAACTGGTAACCTTTCTCCTCGCACAGTAAGTGAAAACTATGTTAGAGATATCTTGGCTGGTTGTGCTCTTCAAGAAGTACTCAACTTCACTCTTGTAAACCCAGAAAAATTAACAACTTTAATGGGTAAAGATGAAGAATCTATCTCTGATCTGGTGCAAATAGCTAATCCAGTAAGCATTAATTATTCAGTATTGAGAAATAGACTTTTACCGATGTTACTTGATTTTCTGGCACATAATACTCACTTTGAGTATCCCCAGCAGCTATTTGAAGTTGGAGAAGCAGTGGTAATGGAAGACGGAAAACTGAAGAATATAACAAAAGCTGCAGTGATCCTAAGTGGAACAGAAGTTTCTTTCGAGCAGGTTCACAGTATTTTGGAAACTTTGACTACTAGAACAAGCTTAAGTTATGAGCTTGAAGAAACAGTAGCCAAAGAATTCATTGAAGGAAGAACTGCTAAAATCATAATTGCTGGAAAAGAGGTAGGAATGATAGGAGAGATTAACCCGGCAATATTAGAAAAATGGCAAATTGACATGCCAACAGCAGCATTAGAAGTAGATCTATCACTATTTGCTACACTTGATCTATCTGCAATGGTTACTTACGAGTAAGCATAAGAGATCAATCCAGAAATCTTCTCCATTTTTCTCCTCCCAATTTCTTTTCTGATCTTCCTTATCATAATGCTTATTTTTTACTAGAAGAGGATTGATTTACTGAGGAGATAACTTTGACTTATCAAGCAATTTTTTTCGATGTGGATGGGACATTAACAACAAACACAGTCTCATGGGTTTTAGTTCATAAAGAAATGGGGACTGAAGCAGAAATGAAAGAACTAACTCAAGCATATTTCAAAGGAGAAATCGATTATTTTGAATGGTCACGGTTAGATGCAGAACTATGGATAGGGGAGTCTGAAGAAAAATTAGTAAAGGCTTTCGGAGAGATAGAAAAAACCATCAGACCTGGCACAAAAGAAGTGTTTGAGATTTTAAAACAAAACAACATTGCAACTTTTCTGATAAGCGGGGGAGTAAGTCATTATATTTATGAAATACAGCATTTAATTGGAGCATCTTACGCTATAGCAAATGATTTAGAAATTAAGGATAATCTGTTAACCGGTGGAATAACCGTAAATGTAAGCGATTACAAAGGTGAAGTAATCCTAGAATTAGCAAAAGAGCATGATCTTGATTTAACCAAGTGCGCTGCATTGGGGGACGCTTTTAATGATGTGGATATGTTTGAAAAAGTAAAAACTAGCTTAGCAATTTGTTCATCAGATGAAAGATTGAACGGGATGGCAACGTATGTAAGTCATTCACCTGACCTAAGAAAGGCCTTTCTGAAGCTTTATCCCGAAGGAACACAAATTGGCAATGAGTTAAAACAATCATTAACTAATGATAAATCAAGATAAAAAACAAAACAGTTGAATACCCGTTTTAATAATAGATAATTAATGCGAGTCATGTCAATTTTAGCGCATCCCGATGATGAAGCTTTCAGCTGTGGTGGAACATTAGTCAAACATGCTAAGAATGGGGATGAAACATTTATTGTAACTTTAACAATGGATGATGTTCGAAAAGAAGAATTTGTCCAAGCCGGAAAAATACTAGGAGCAGAACCTATTTCACTAGATTATTCACTCATTACTCCAAATAATCAAAGAGAAATTCGAGAAAAACTGATCAGAATAATACGAGCTAAAAAACCTGATACAGTAATTACTCATGTTGAATATGACTACCATCTAGAGCATAGACTATGTAGAGATATTGTTCTTGATGCAATAGAGTGGGCGAGTCACTTCACATATGACAAAGAAACAGAATCACACCAAGTAAAAACGATTTATGCAGTAGAAACGACCGTATTAATCCCTTATCCTGAGTTTTTGGTTGATATTTCCGATGTATTGGAAACAAAAAGAAAGGCATGTGAAGTGTACAAATCACAAACAAGAAAACTAAATAGCTCATTTTACTCAGACTTTCACATAACCCGAACTAAACTTAGGGGAATTCAAGCAAGAACAGTTCACGCTGAAGCATTTGAGCAAGTAAAACAGGTTTTTACTGGATCATTCAAAAAACTAGGCTCAGTAGACACTCTACCAAGTTTGTAATAACTTAGAAAAATGTTATCAGAAAAAGCGCTATTTCTTACAAAAAAGCAACTTAAGAACCTTATTGTTATCAAAAAAAGCGAAAAAAAAGCTTATTCAAGGAAAGAATAGACGGATTAGGCGTTAACTTTAAAAAATGAATAACGAGATATTGACTAATCATTTAATTTATAAGGTACAAAGATAAGAAAAATAAAATAAGAACGGGCAAACGGCCGGACGGAGATCAAAATGGCACACGCGGGGTATATGCTAAAGATCGCACTCATAGGCGACGGAAATGTCGGAAAAACATCGCTACGTGAGCGTTTCATGGGAAGGGGATTTCCTGAGAAACACATTATGACAATTGGGTCTGATTTTAGTATTTTGGAGAAAACAATTGATGGAACAAGGTTTCTTTTTCAAGTATGGGATTTAGCAGGTCAACCTATGTATAAGATGGTTAGAAAAAATTTCTATAAAGGATGCAGGGGAGCACTGGCAGTTTTCGATTTAACTGAAAAGGAATCTTTTGATCACATTAAAGAGTGGGTAGATGAGTTGTGGGAGAATAATGGGGAAGGAATACTACCTATAGTTATTGTTGGAAACAAATCTGACCAAATAGATAAGGAAGTTAGTGAAGAAAGAGCTAATGCAATGGCTAACTACTTGTCAGAGAAAACGAAAGAGTATGGCTATGAAATACCTTTTATCAGCACCAGTGCATTATTAGGCGAAAATGTTGACAATGCTTTTTATACTTTGGGAAGATCAATTATTAACTTTAAAAAAAACAGTGAACCGCAAATAACTCAATCTTACACAAGGTAAGCTCAATTATTTATAAAAAAAACTATTAATTATCTATGGTCTTCTATTTCCTTGAAGTCCTTCTTTTCTTTTTAACAGTCCGTTTAGACTTCCTTTTCTTGTAAGTTGACTTGAGTTTTTTCCTAGTAGAAGCCAAATCAGTTAGGGAAGGAGCGGGAAAGCGGCTCATGAACGGGTATTCCTCAGCCCTGATTAGATGTTGTTGGATTAATCTCTCAATATCCTCAAGGAAGGGACGTTCACCATCCATACAAAAATTGAAAGCAATACCGGATTTACCGGCTCTAGCAGTTCTTCCAATTCTATGTATGTAGGTCTCAGCTTCGTTTGACATGTCAAAGTTAATCACATGGGTGATATCGTCAATATCTATTCCACGGGCAGCAATATCTGTAGCAACAAGTACCTTGATTCTACCATTTTTGAAATCACGAAGTGCTTTCTCTCTCGCATTTTGAGTTTTATTGCCATGAATTGCATCTGCATTGATCTTCTCTCTTTTCAGTTTTTTTACAATTCTATTCGCACTGAACTTAGTCCTCATAAAAACAAGAGCTTTTTTTACTTCCTCAGTTTTAAGAAGATGTAGCAGTAAACTAAATTTATCAGGTTTTTCCACAAAGAATAATGAACTCTCTATGGTTTCAACCGGTGAGGTAGGGGGATCCACGGAAATTCGTTTTGGGTCAACAAGTAGCTTATCAGCAAGATCGAGTATTTGTGGAGGCATGGTTGCGGAGAACATCATAACTTGACATTTATCCGAAATCATTTTGATTATTTTACGGATATCATGAATAAATCCCATATCCAACATTCTGTCCGCTTCATCAAGCACCAGAATCTCAATCCAATCAATATCTGCAATCCCCTGATCAATTAGATCAAGTAACCTGCCCGGGGTAGCTACAATAATGTCCTTTCCTTGTTTCAACTGACGTACTTGTGGGTGTTGGGAGACTCCTCCGTAAATTGTTGCATGTCTTATGTAAGTGTGCCTAGCATAATTAGTTATATTCTCCCCTATCTGGCCGGCAAGCTCTCTTGTGGGAGTGAGGATAAGTGCTCGAGGGTAGGCTTTTCCTTTTATTTTAACGGCGTTGAGGATTTGTATGATTGGAAGGGCAAAGGCAGCAGTTTTTCCCGACCCCGTCTGTGCCGTTGCAAGAATATCTCTCTTCTTAAGAACAATTGGAATAGCCTTTGCTTGGATTGGAGAGGGTTGACTATAGCCCTGTTCCTCAATAGCTTGAAGAAGAGGATCTATTAAATTCAATTCATGAAATAAATTTATTTCATCAGCGAGTGCACTTGCTTCGGTAAAAATATCTTGACTTTGAACTTTCTCAGCATCTCGTAAATATTGGTCTGTTTGCTGCTCTTGCAGTGATTTCTCAATGGAAATTATTCTCAGCTCCAATTTGGTACCATCTGTAAATTCGGGAAGATCAAGTAGAGTTTTCCCGTCTTTCACAATGACCGTGAGAGTTTTGAGATTCTTCATACTCTTTTTTAATTTTTGAGGATTAAAAGACTGTTTAAACGACACAAATTTTCCGATATGGTAAAATTCACAAAAATGTCAGTATGTTTAAGAGAAAATGATGAGATCTAATTAGTTTTGAGAGAAACCAATTTAGAAAGAAGCCATGAAAGGTGCTGTGGTGGTGATAAAGAAAAATAGGAACTCTAGAATATGATATAAAATAGAAAAAAAATGGAGCAGAGAGTGGGACTCGCACCCACGAGTAAAGGCTTGCTGATGCATTTATCATGCAATTGCAGGCCCCCTCAATAGCTGCTATGAGATCTCTGCTTTTTTGTTCTTTTTTTTACTTCACACTATACTTTTTACCCTTTTTTAAATTCTTTTTGTTTATATACTTCTGAATTAATTGCTGTACCTTTCAATCTTTTTCATTACTTTTTTCTCTTTTCACTTCTTTCTAGCTGCTGCTACTATTTTTATTACATCCCTATTTTCTACTTCATGATCTGCTCCTATTCTTTGTCCTGTTTTTGCTAATATTCCGTGAGCAAATGTTTCTTCGAAGTCTGAATGTATCTTTCCTGCAAATTGTTTTGCTGATGTTCCCTTTTCTATCATATACACATCAGGTAACACCCTTCCATCATTATCCGTTAATTTGTTATGATCTTCTACCGGATAGGCCACAATCATTTCTAGTATATCTCTTATTGCATGGTCTACTACTGCTTGTACTCCTGTTGATCCATATTTTTTGATTATCTTTTCTTCTATTTGGTCTAAGATGGCTTTCTCTTTCTCATTTCCTAGTTCAATTATTTCCAGTTTTTCCCCTCCTGGAATATATTTTATTTCCCCTTTTTCCGCTTTCTTTAATAGTATAAATTCTGTTAATGCAGAACATGGTACAATATCATATTTTTCTTTTAATCTCTCATAGTTTTCATATGCTTGAGGTTGATCTATTTTGTTTCCTGCTACAACTATTGGTTTTCCAATTTCTCTTATTCTCTTGATAAGCCGTTTTAAGTCTTCTTCTGTCCAAAGTCTGGGGTTTTCTGATTCCATATCTGTTTCAAGAATTGCTTTATATATCTGGTTTTTAGTGAATTGTAGCCCTGATAATTTTTCAACGGCTAAAGTTTCTGCAATTTGTGATTGATTTGACCTCTGTGATTCCATTTTTCTAGAGAGCCTATCCCAATCCTTCATTAAAATATTGAAGATCCACTGATCAATTTCTTCTTCTAAAAATAGTATATCTTGCTCTGGATCATAACTTCCCTTTTCTATAGGTATACCTTCACTGTCCAGTGAACCTGAGAGATCTACCACATGGATGAGCAGATTTGCTTGCCTTAAATCATCGAGGAATTGATTCCCCATCCCTTTTCCTTCAGATGCTCCCGGCACTAATCCTGCAACATCAAGTAACTGAAATGGCACTAATCTTACTCCATCTTCACAGGTTGAATTTCGAGGATTATCTTCCACATCATACTCTTTGCAAACACATTCCGTTCTTAAGAACCCCGTACCTCTGTTAGGTTGAATGGTTGTGAAGGGGTAATCTCCCGTCTTTGCATCGCTTGATGGTGAAATGGCATTAAGAAAAGTACTTTTTCCAGATGATGGTTTTCCAACTATCCCGATTAACACGATTTATCTACTATCGATCATATTTAAAAGCCTTTTTCGTTAAGTAATTCGCTCAAAAAAGTTTACTAAAAGATTTTTTACAATCTTGAAGTTACCTTTATCAAATGGCTGTGAAAAAGATGAAAGTTCTAATTGCTGATAAAATAGCCCAAAAAGGAATCGACTATTTATCCTCAAATGGTTTAGAAGTTGACCTATTAACAGATGAGTCTCGTCCTCGTCTTGTTGAAATGATCCCCGATTACGACGCTATTATTGTTCGTTCTGCTACTCAAGTAACTGCTGAATTAATTTCAGCAGGCACAAATCTCAAGGTTATTGGACGTGCTGGAGTAGGTCTGGACAATATTGATCAAGTCGCTGCAAAAGAGCATAATATTGCAGTAGTTAATGCTCCTGAGGGGCCTTCTCAGACCGTAGCTGAGGCAGCTCTTGCCCTTCTATTAGCTGTTGCCCGTGAAATTCCTCGACTTGATGCCGGAGTTAAATCTGGTAAATGGCTCAAAAAATCTGCTAAAGGCGTTCAACTTGGTGGTACCACCCTTGGAATCATTGGAACCGGTCAGATCGGCGCCAACCTTTTACGTTTTGCATTAGCAATAGGAATGAAAGTGGTTGGGTATGATATTATAATATACGATGAGCTAGTCAAGCTTGAGAATTTTAGATATGTGGAAACATTAGATGAACTCTATGCAGAAGCCGATGTAATTTCTCTTCATGTACCACTTATTCCACCAACAAAACACATGTTGAATGAAGAAGCATTCAATAAAATGAAAGATGGAGTGATAATACTCAACTGTGCTCGAGGTGGAATAATAGACGAAAAAGCACTTGTTAAAGCCCTGGATTCCGGGAAAGTGAGAGGGGCAGGACTTGATGTCTTTGAGTCGGAACCTAATCCTTTAGCAGAGTTAGTTAATCACCCGAATGTTGTTGCTACTCCTCATATTGGAGCAGTTACTAAAGCATCTCAAGAGAATGTAGCAAGAATAACTTGTGTTAAAGTTGTAGAGGAGCTAAAAAAAG
>DAOWED010000034.1 GCA_030638685.1 Candidatus Heimdallarchaeota archaeon
ACTTGCTAAAAAGATTTTATCATTTCTCTTTATTTTTGCTCAGAAATTAAATACCTAAAATTATCTGTTAAAAGAAATAAAATCAAGTTAATGAATGTGGAGGGGAAAAAGGGTTGATTTCTTATTGATCTATGCTTTATTTTTCAACTACTGGCAGATAGAGGTTAAGAATAAAATCTTCAGGGCTAGCGTTAGGATCCGGATGATGCTCGTAGCAGTAATCTGCTTCAAACTCATAATCAGGATGATCTTTCACCCAACCTATCAGTTCCTTCCAAGATCTAGTTATCTGTTCAAAATCTCCTTTCACTAGACATTCTGTAACAGCAAAGGTTCCTCCTTTCATCTCTTTGATTTTGATTGTATCATCTTCCTCTAGGTTCAAGTTTGTTGGAACATAGAACTCATAGCCATATTCTTCCTTTCCGGGAGTAGGGTTGGGATTGTTAAACCCATAGATCTTCAATTCTTCCTTATTGAAATTATGCTCTTTAAGCCAAGCTTCCATTTTTTGCCAAGCTTTTGTTTCGGGTTCTGTTCCAATTACTTGGACAGCAATTACCTTTGTATCAGGCATTTTTACTATTTCTACTTTTAATGATGGATTCATTTTTTCTTCACCAAATCGAGAGATTAATGTCTCATACCTCCTTATTTGAACTGCTTTTCTTTCATTCTCATGATATTTTACTGAAAGAATAAGGCTACTTAGAGAATCGATAAGATCAATTCCTTCAATAGATATACTATACATTCCTCGTTCCTTCTTTTCAATTAGTTTAGTATGAAGTAATGTGTTCAAATGGTGAGATAAGGTTGTCTTCGGAATATCTAGTTTTTGAGCTAATTCTGTGTGGGTTAATGATTCTTCATAGACCAGTAGCAGAATTCTCAACCTATTAGGGTGTGAGATGCCTTTTAGCAATTCACTAGCCTCTTCAATAGATGATAATAGAAATTCCAGCCGATGAGACATTTTTTTCTTCATATTATGATACTCCTTAAATTTATTAAGCATTATTCAGTTCATTCTAGCATTCCAAAGTACTGGAATTCTGGAATAATTATTATTCGAAGTTTTAGTAATTAAGTGCTTTGAAAAAAAGTCACTTTTAGCTTAATTATCAATACGAAGATTTACTACCTAAATTAAATGTGTAAAAGCACTGTTACCATTGAAAATACGAATTTTTTTATATTGGTGGGTAATTAGAAGAGTAGTGGAATAATGGCAAAAAAAGAGAATGAAATTAAATCAGTATTAATTCAAACCCTAAAGGAGATCTTTCAGTATGACAAAAATGATTTAGATTTCGGAATTTATAGGATTTTTAACATTAATAAGAGAGAAATATCTAATTTCATTGAAACAGACCTATTTGAATTTATTAATCAAGAAATAAAAACCTTTGATAACTCTGAGACTATCCAAACCAAGTTAGAAGAACTCGAAGCTGAAATAGAAAAAACCTTAGGTTGCTGTATTGAAGATGCTCGAGAAAATAATGCTTCAGCTCCTAAAGTAATAGAATTCGAACATTTAATGAAGACAAGAAAACAAAATAAAAGCCAACTTGAAGCCCATAAAGACTTATTTAACCACCTTGTTAATTTCTTTTCTCGATATTATGCTGATGGAGATTTTATCTCTAAGCAACGTTACTCCAAGGATAAATACGCCATTCCCTATAATGGAGAAGAAGTCTACCTTTATTGGGCTAATCAAGACCAGTATTATATCAAAACGGCTGAAAATTTCACCAACTATTCTTTTAAGGCAGGTGAATGGAGAATCAATTTCGAAATTACAGCTGAAGATATTGATTTAGAAAAGGCCAATATCAAAGATCCAGATAATAAATACTTCATTTTCTACGATTTAAAGACTTCTGATAATAACCTTACAATCTACTTTGGTTATCGTGGTTTAACTGAAGATGAGAAAAAAACCATCAAAAAAGCAGTTGGACGAGCTTCAATTAGAGATGGCTATGTGTTGCAATACAACTTGAACCTTTTACAAAGCAAAATCGAAATTGCATCCATCCCCCAACTCAAAGAGAAGCATCAAAAAATCAATGGGGAGCTTTCAAAAGCAAGCGAACTAGATTGGCATTTAACCAAATACACCAGAAAAAATAATGCAGATTATTTCATCCATAAGAATTTGGGAGAGTTTCTAGCTAAAGAATTGGATTTTTATATAAAAAACGAGATTTTTGATATTGATAATATCTCAAACAACCAAGAACTGAATATGAGTTTAAAGAAAATTAAAGCTTTTAAGACCATTTCTTCAAAGATCATTGAATTTCTGGCTCAATTAGAGGATTTCCAGAAAAATCTATGGGAAAAAAAGAAATTTGTTCTCTCTACCGACTATCTAATCACGCTTGATTATATTAATGAGAAATATTATCCAGCAATCTTACAGAATGATGCCCAGATTAAAGAATGGGAAAAACTAAATCTGATTAATTCAAGCATAGAAAAGAAAAAAGGAACACAAGCTCTGGAAACTTCATTATTTTCTGCAACAGAGTTAAGTATTAACTTCTTAAAAAATAACCCAACATTAACCATAGATACTAAATTCTTTGATAATGATTTTAAATACCTGATTTTGAAGGACATAGATAACCTAGATGAAAGCATCAATGGTATCTTAATTGATTCTGATAATTTTCATGCTCTAAATCTCTTATTGGCTAAATATTCTAACAAAATTAAAAACTGCTATATAGATCCCCCTTATAATGCAAAATCTAGCGAAATTATTTACAAAAATACCTTTAAACATTCATCTTGGTTATCTTTAATGGAAAATAGACTTTCTCTATCAAAACATCTCCTGAAGAAAGAGGATGGCATATTTACAGTTGCGATAGATGAACATGAGCAAGAAAAACTAGGTATATTGTTAGATTATATTTTTCCAAATAAAGTAAAAACTTGTGTAACAGTTATTCACAACCCATCTGGTCAGCAAGGTGACAATTTTTCCACTACTCATGAGTTTGCTTATTTTATTTATCCCCCGGGAGGTAGGATGATAAAAGAAGAAGTAAGAGATGCAAAAAATAGTGATATTAGGTCTCTAAGAGCTGTTACTGGAGAAAGTTCCCTACGAGGTTCTGCAGCAAATTGCTTTTACCCTATTTTGGTAAAAGATGGGAAGATTACTGGTTTTGGGGATGTTTGTGATGACTCTTTTCATCCTTCGATTAATATCGAAAGAGAAGATGGAACTTTTGAAATCTATCCAATTGATCCAAACAATAAGGAGATGAAATGGAGAGTTGCAAGACACACTGTTGAAAAAATACAAAATGAGCTATTTCCTCATTATTTGAAGAGTAGGAAAGTGTGGGATATAAAAAGGAAAAAGAACATTTTCAATTACAAGACTGTTTGGACAGATAGCAAATATTTCGCAAATAACCATGGGACACAGGTATTGAATAATATAATTGGCAGAGGTAAATTTACTTTTCCAAAATCTATTCATACAACTCGTGATATGGTTGATATTGCGTGTTATAATTCTGAAAGTCCAATTATTTTAGATTTTTTTGCAGGATCAGGAACTACTGGACATGCAACCTTACTATTAAATAAAGAAGATCAAGGGAATAGAAAATTTATCTTAGTTGAAATGGGCCAATTTTTTAATTCAGTTCTAAAAACTAGAATTATCAAATGCATTTACAGCTTCAATTGGAATAACAGTCTACCAAAAGATAATGATGGCTCAAAAAAACAGATCATTAAATATCATTCTTTAGAACAATATGAAGATTCTCTGCAAAACATAGATTTCAAGACACCACATTCACAAGCTAGTAAATCAAAAGAAAATAAGATCAAATATTTATTAGATTTTGAAGCAAGAGAAAATCCCGTCTTCCTAAACTTGGACCTACTAAATAATCCATTTGATTACAAGCTCAAAGTAGAAACAAAAGAAGGATTAAAAACACAAAAAATAGACCTAATTGAAACTTTCAACTATATTACGGGCGTTTTCGTAGATTCAATCCACAAAACGAAAAAAGAAGAAAGTGATTATGTTATTGTAAAAGGTCATCGTAATGAGAAAAAGGTTATAGTAATTTGGAGGAATAAACCCGACTCTTTTGATCCCGAAATAGATAAGATATTTATTGAGCAAGAAATACTCAAAGACGAGGAATTTAATGAAATTATAATAAATGGGAATTCATTAGTCGAAAATGCAATTTCTTTGGATAACATCTTTAAGAAAGGAATGTTTGATTCGTCACCTTTTGCGGCTTCTTCAAATAGTTCTTCCATCAGTTTGTTGTAAATATCTCTCCTATTACTCCTTCCATTTGATCTCTTTCTACCTTATTTAAGCCCTGACCTGTTTTCCCTACTTCTTCTAAAGCTGACCACATTTCACTTGTTTGCACTTCAGAGATTAATTGCTCCAATTTCTTCATGGCTGTATACGACTGTCCTTCATACACATAGCAAAAAAGAATGGGTTCAATCATATTAAAACTGAGGGTGTATTCATCATGTGTAATCCTTTTTATCATTCCGGTAACATGAAATGCTTCCTGTACAAAAGAGTTTATACTTGTTAAAAAGCCAGAGATGAGCATTTCTTGCATTTCTTCAGTCTGACTAAATTGTTTACTATAGATTGGTATGCCACTTTCTGCAACTAACAATAACATTACTGGCTCATCTTCTTCTTCATCTATTACTATCTCTCTTTTTCTTGCCATCCAACCCATTAATTCTTCCAAATTGGCTACCTTTACTCTTTCAGTTATTGATGCATCTTTAGCTATTAGTTCTTCCCATTGATCTAGTTGCTGCAATAGATCATCATGCTCACTTGATATTTTACGAGCTAGCCTTTCTAATCCCTTCTCTTCTGCAATCGTCTGTGCCAATGTCAGTAATTTTCTTGCTTCTTTTATATCCAGCCTTACCAATGATAATTGTGCTTTTAGCCAGTAAGATTCAGCTATTAGAATAAATGATTGTTTTTCTTTGGCAATCTCTGATATCTTTTCTACTTTTTCTTCTACTTCCGCAAGTATCTCTTCTTCACCGGTAAATCGTAATTCTTCTAAGAGTAATTCTGATAGGTTAACTAAGGCTTTAACTGTAAATTGATGATCTACTACCTCCTTTTCTGACTTTTCTACTATTTCTTCAAGGATTTCTTCAGCTTTCGTTAAATCCCTCCTTCTCTTACTTTTTTTAAGAACCAGTGCTTCAGCCAACTTATAATAGATCTCTACTACCTTATTCTCTTCTTGTTCGTTTATCTGTTGAAAATCACTTAAGTAGTATTTTGCTTGTTGGATTTCTTCTAAGTCTAGTTCCACACTAGTCTATAATTCTGACAAAATTGCCAGAACACCTCTAATTAACTCAAGAGCTAGGTTAGAGGCATGACTCTGGACTATGGACAGAGGCATAACGGAATTGATTTAAGAGGAAAGAAGCAGCGTTAGTGTGAGTATTGACATTTTGTTTACATTTGGAGCAAGGAGCTATGTCATAATTATCTAGATCTCTTTGGAGTTGACCACCACAATCAACGTGAATTCTTGAGGAATTACGGGCGTCTAGAGTTACTAATTCACAATCACGATGAGTAAAGAGACTAACGGCATAAACTTCTCTAGCGTAGAGTTTAGTATCATCAGCCATGCTTTCAATGGCTTTAGCTAGGGCTTTTCTAGTACCATAAGTATGACAACTAAGATCTTCCTTAACTAAGGTTTTGGCTTTACTAGAGACCATTTGACGGCCAAGCCAATTAACTAAT
>DAOWED010000197.1 GCA_030638685.1 Candidatus Heimdallarchaeota archaeon
CAACAAAAATTGCTGCTATCACTCGATTCCTACATGTAAACGCATGCCAATGGATCTATTCTAACCTGCGCAGATTTTTCAACTGCTTTTATCTCTCGAAGGACATGAGAAGTATTTCCTGAACAGCAAACGTTTCGCACACTTCCTTTAATCTCTCCATCTACTATTTTATGAGCCACTTCCACATTAAAGCAAAATTGTCCCCCAATGGGATCTGTCGCTCCTCCCCTTGATCCTTCACAAAATATTCCTTCTTTGATATCTTCTATCATTTCTTCAATTGTTAATTCTCCATCTGTAAAATAAGTATTTGTCATTCTTGGCATTGGCTCTTCATAGTAATACATTGCCCTTCCATTTCCTGTGGGTTCTTGCTCCATCTGAGCTGCTGTAGTTCTACTGTGAAGATAACTGCTTAAAAGACCGAACTCTAAGATGAAAGTTTTTTGCGTCTTAATCCCTTCATCATCAAACGGAGAATAGCCGAAACCATTTCTTAATGTTCCATCATCAACCAATGAACATTCTTCACTGGCTATTTTTTTTCCTAAAAGACCTTTCATCATACCTTCTTTAAGGACAGAATCGGCTTCAACCATATGACCGGCAATTTCGTGAGCTATAATGAAGGATAGGTCACCGGAAGCTATTATGGGAAAAATTCCTTGAGAAATAGTTGTTGCCTTAAGGTTTGTTTTAAGTTTGGAAAGGGCTGTTCTACCTATTTTTGAAGGGTCGATCCTCTCAAAAATTTCCATTCCTCCAACTTGACCAAATCGTTGAAAATCACTCTGTAAATGCTTTTCTTTTGCACTAAGATTTACTTGAGACCATACTTTAGGGATAACTGTATGAACCTTACTTCCAATACTATTGATATACCATTGATCAATCACTGAACTATTAAGTTCTACTTCAAAATTAAGTAGCTCAGGGAAGGAGCCACCTTCTGCTATTTGCTTGCTTATTTTAAGATTATTTTCAAATGATGAATTAACAATAGATTCTACCCCTCTTATCTCCACTTCGAAGTCCACAATGGGTTGCTCTTTAAGATTTGAATAAAATTCTTCTGGGGGATGTTGTGAGGAATGGCTAGTAATTTTAGCTAGCTTAACAGTTTTCTCAATTATTTTTTCTGAATCAGTAATTGCTCCTGACGAAAAAGCGTAGCCTGTTTTAGTAAAGACTCTAATTCCGATCCCTTGGGAGTGGTTTTTCATCTCTCGAGGACTCTGATCTTTGGAATAGCTAAATGACCGATCTAATAGTTTCTGAATCCGGATATCAATAAATTTGACATCAGAACGATCTTGAAATTGATCTATTAGTTTAGTTATTTTGTCAATATCAGTCACTTTAATCAGAGAGCCCCAAATTAATGCTACAATGAGTAAAGATCAATCGTCTAAATATACTTTTTGACAATTTTACAAAGAACTGTTATTTTTCATTATTTTACAAAACTTCTGTACTTGAACCAGAAATTATTTAAGAAAAGAGCTAAAAAGCGAGTAGTTAGCTGAATCCCCTTCAGTTTAATTCTAGAGGTATTACCATGTTAAATATATCACCTACAATCAAAAAAAATCGCCTTGGTTTTTGGGCATATGATCTCTCAAAGTACGAACAAATGATTTTAGTTTTGTCATTTTCTATTCTAACTGGAATAAGTGCACAATTGAGAATTTATCTCTGGTTTACTCCAGTACCTATAACTTTACAGGTTTTTTGCGTTCTTCTAAGCGGAATAACTTTAGGTTCAAAAAATGGTTCATTTAGTCAGATCATTTATCTAATCCTAGGAATAATAGGTGTCCCTTGGTTTACCGGAGGTAATAAAGGAGTAGACTATGTATTGGGAGCTACTGGAGGATATCTAATTGGTTTTATCATAGCTGCTACAATCGTAGGTTATCAAGCAGAGAAACTACCAGACTTAAGTAAGAAAAAATTAATTTTTACAAATTTAGTAGGGATCGGAGTAATTTATCTAACAGGTGGTTTATGGCTGGCGTCAACATATGGTCTATCTTTGTGGACTGCTTTTCTTCTAGGAGTAGCCCCTTTTATTTTATTAGATTTGCTAAAAGCTATTCTTGCTGCCTATGGAGGTTATTCTTACTACCTAACGATAGTTGAAATGATATAAGTCAATGTAAGATAGAAATTGATTAAATCAACCTTACAAGGTATTACCATCTTTTGTCCGATCATTTTAAATACTTTGTAGTAATAATATTACAACAATTCCATTGAGGATTAAAAAATGTACAAAAAATTAAATCAATTAATACTAATATCAGTTGTTTACCTCTTATTAGCTAGCTCTTTTGCAATAGCTGCTGATAGACCAGCTTATGCTTTAGATCCCGATAACTTACCTACTCTTCTTGTAGGATATGAACTCGTTGCAGATTCAGAAACTTATCTGAAAGTAGAAGCTTCTGAGACTTATGCTGCAGTTTATGTAAGTCCGGCTGAATGTTACCCTGTAACTGCAGAATCACCTCCTTGCACCTCTATGTTAGCTTTTTCGTATACTCTACTTTTAGATGAAACTATTGTAGAATCACAAGATGCGGCTTATTTTGAAACACTAAATTCAACATACGCTATTCTTTATGGTAGTCAAGGATTTGAAGATGTAACGGATGATGTCCCTGGAGCCGTCTTTGCTTTTCTAATTACTTTTGTTTTAGGTGAAGGTTCTGGATATTCAGGATTTTCATATGTTGGAAATCAGACCGGTCTATTCTTTTCTATTACAGAGAGTGCAATCGCAACTACTCCTTCTAGAGGAATAGACGATACAGATGGCCAATTAGGAATACTAGCTAGAGAGGATGTACTTAATGCTTTGATAGTCAGTACTGAATCAGCTACTGTTGGTTTGGAAGCTGAACTAGGGTCAGATGATGCAAGTTTTAGTTCGGTAGTAGTCATAACTAGCTCATTGATGATTAGTGCTTTAGTTATTCGTCGAAGAAGAAACTAGCATCTAAAGGTTCTTCTTCTATTTCAAGTATGGTTCAATATCCATTTATTCTTGATTTTTAGATAACATAACAAATTTATTTGTTTAATTGAACCTACTTTCATGAGCTTGTTTGATGAATTAATTCAATATCTCATTGAGAAGGCAATCAAGACTTACCCTGAAAAAATAGCACTTATTATTACTTACGGTTCATCCGTAACGGGAGGAAGCACCGCATATTCTGATCTTGATATTTTAGCAATAGTTGATGATTCTGAGAAGTTCTCTCTCTATTGCCCCTTTATTTATCAAGAAAAAGCTGTTGAATTTTGGTCAATGGACTGGTCTGTAGCTAAAAGATGGGCAAAAGGAATGGGTGGAATTATGCGACCTTGGGGATTAGCTGCTTCTTTGTTTATTAACAGTAAAATTGTTTACAGTCGTTCTTCAGAAGATGAAGAAAGATATAACGCAATAGTTGCTTCAGCTAAAAAGGTGAAGGAAAGGGAAGAAGCTAATCTTAACCAAGCAATGAATACTCTCAATAGAACTTACTCTTTTATTAGACGAATAGAACTTGCCAAGGAAAAGAATGATCTACTTCACGGTAGATGGGTTTGTTGTGCATTAACAGATGAAATAAAGAATGTCCTCTCATGGATAAATAATCGGTATTACACTGGCACTTCTGAAAAATCACTATATGAGATGATCAATTTTGAGTTAGCAATAGAGCAAGGAGATGAACTCTTTACTTCCTTACTTACTTCAACTGATTTTGATGAAATGATAGAACTCAGTAATCGTTTAATTGCAGAAGCTCGAGAGTTGGTCACTTCAAAGCAATCAATGTTGAATAAAAAGGAAACTGAAAAACCACCCCATAAAACAGTGGAAGCTAACTTGGAGACACTGCAAGTTATGTATACCGATTTCAAAGAAAGAATCAATAAAGTTAATTCCGCATGTGTTAAGAATGATTTTTATTCAGCAGCCTATAATGCCACTAAAGTGCAATTAATGGCTTCTGAGATAATAATCCTTTTCTCTGGAAAGAAGATCAATTATGATTTCAACTACTCTAGTGAGATAGAAGAAGAACTGAAAACTGAATTACCAGATCTTACTGAACATGTTTCAATGAAAGATATTAACGGATTATCAAATGCGGCAAATGATCTTGAAGAAGTAATTGAGAGCTACTACAAAGAAAATGAAGTAGCTCTTTTAACATTTGAATCATTAGATGAATTAGATAATTACCTTTCCAGTCGCATAAAATAAGTTATTCAAAAAGTTGCAAATCTTTACGAGAATAAGTAATGTTAAAAGTGATTAAAGCGTTACTAAATTATCTTCTTTGGAGAGTTCGCCATGAAAATTTATTAAAACTCCTAAATCATTTTCCAGCGCTTAGTAGCTGTATTTTATAGTCCTTTTTTTCTCGAGACTAATCTGAAAATGATAGATAATTCATGCTTTAATTTTACTTAAGCATAGAGTAAATTTATACTCAATCCCCACCAAAATCGAATAAAAAAATAAGGAGTAATAATAATGCCTGGCTCGAATCTAAAATTAACTTTAACTATTTGTGATAGAACTGAAATACCAGAAGACCTTAAACAAGGAATAGTTACACTAAAACAGCAACTAACTGAAGACCTTTCAAATCTCCCATCTCATGCAGGAGAGCATTATCTTAGAGGTTTGAATTTACCTGTTAGTGATATCGAAGGACAACAATATGTTATTGGTCAAATTAATAACGAAGTAATCGGTTTTGCGATGGCTGATTATCGAACAGCAGAATATAACGACAGAAGTTATGCTACCATGCAGTTAGTGATTAATAGAGGAGAAGAAAAACTCAAAGAATACATGAGAGATCTTTTTTCTTCACTAGTTCAAAACCTTCCTCCCTTAGTGAAAACTCTTAGAATAGATGTTCCCCAAGGTAAACCTGAAGGAGAATTCTATAGTAAAGAGGTTGGTGCTAAAGTAGCATTCAACATGAGACTCAATGTTTCTGATATAAGTCAATTCAACATTGAAGAAACTATTCAAGAAGCAAAAGAAGAAGCTCAGAAACTCGATGAAAAAGGCTATGAGCTGCTTTACCGAACCACTGACAATTTTGATACAGTAGCTGAAGACTTTGCACCATTGATGGAACGCGTCTGGAATTTTGTCGAGGAATCTAATGAAGAGACCGTTAAAGATGTAGAAGCTTTTCCTGTGGAACGAGTAACTGGAAGACTAGAATACCTAAATGCTCATGGAGCTTTTATGCATGTGTTTTTAGCAAAGCATAAAGAAACAGGTAAATTAGTAGGTTTTACTGAAATAGCTATTTGTGACACCAATCCAATAGTTGGTAACCAAATTCTTACTGGAGTTATTCCTGAGCACAGACGTCAAGGAATAGGTTATTCTCTAAAAATGCAATCTTTAGTCTATATGTTGACCAAAACCAAAGTTCGTTACTGGGAAACAGGCAATGCAACGATGAATGCCCCCATGCTTAAAATTAATGAAAAATTAGGTTATAAGCTTTGGGTTACTCATGATTGCTTTGAAATAAAGCAAAATGAATGGGAAGCTTTTCTAAAGGCATAAATTAATTCAGAAGAGTTCAAATTACAAAATATTGGGGGAGAAAAGTTTTTTTTGTATAATTTTAGATTAGATAAAATGATGAGTATTAATAAACACCATTAATTTAAATCAATTATTCTTGTGTTGGGGGCTTACTTGGCCACCAATTTGTCTTTGAAGCCATTGATAATATTGCTGGAACCAATAGTGTTCTTACGAAGAAAGTATCTAGGAATACTGAAAACGCAAGTATGAAACCAAACTGTATCAAGACATAGGATGAGGAAAACATCAGGCCACCAAAGGTGATCATCATGATTATTCCGGCACCGGTAATAATACTTCCAGTTTTATCTATTCCATCAGCAATCGCTTCATTCGTTTCCATACCATTCCAAATATTTTCCTTAATTCTCTCGAGAGTAAAGATACCATAGTCCATTCCTAGACCTAAAACTATGCTAAAGGTCATTACTGGAATAATCCAGAAAATGACTGAAACACCGTCTAAAATAGGAAAGATATCATTTAGGAAGGTATCGTATTGGAATACTACAGTTGCAGCTCCGTAAATAAATGACATGGTTAAACCTATTGAAAAGATTAATCTTGTGGGTAGAATAACTGCTTTAAACATTATTCCTACCAATAGATAAATTGCAATAATGACCAATACAATTATTAGGAAAAATAAATCATAGGTTTTTTCAATTGAGGAGTCATCTATAACTGTTTGTCCAGTATATCCAACTTCATAGTTTTCACCAAAAACATCATCGGCAACATCTTGAATAGAATCTAGTAGGTCTCTTGCTTCAGGGCTAGAGGGGTCGACTGGCAGGATAATTTGAAGAATTGCTGCTTGATTTGCTGTTTCCTCAGATGAAGTGACAAACTGCATTCCCATCATTCTGTAAAGCATTGCTTCTTGAGTATCATACAATGGTGATGAAGAATTAATAAAATTCAGAGCAGCGAAGAAAGGAATGGCAGATCCACTCATATAAGTATGTGAGTAGAAAGAATCCGCTTCTATAATCGTTTGCTCAATTGTTAAATTAATAAACCTCTGAATATCAGAAAATACTTCTGCTGTCATCACATTTTCGCTTTCTGGAATGATTATTAGCTGAATGGGTGACAATACTCCTGAGCCGAACTCTTCATTTAAGATTATGAAACCATCTCCTGATTCACTGCCTATGGGTGACATAAATGCCATCTGTGACTCAGGTGTTGTTTGAAGCATCTGGAATGAAAGTGGTAAGGTAAATAATAGAATTGCAACTATTACTCCATAATTGTATTTGGTAGCAAACTTACCTACTTTGTAAAACCATCCTTTTACCTCTGTTTTTTGAGTTTCAGCTTCTTCTTTTATTTCTTTGTCAGTCGTTTCTGACCTATCTTTCTCTACCCATCCACCAAATATTAACAGTAATGAAGGGGTTAGGGTTAAGTTAACTGCTAAAAGAACTAATACTGAAATACTAATTGAAATTCCTACACCAGCTACTGCTACAAATGGAAAGAAAGCTACTCCTACCAGAGCAATTGATAATGTAAGACCTGAGGTAAAGACTGTGTGACCTGCAAAAGCTAACATTGTTTTTACTGCTTCTTGAGGGGTTTTTCCTTTTCTTCTCTCTTCTCGGAAACGCGTAAGCAAAAATAGATTATAATCTATTCCCACTCCTAAAGTTATTGAAAATAATAAACTTGGAATGAATGATTGTAAACTTGTGCCTGTTGTTGCTATAAATCTCTCTAATACACCAAAAGTAATCCCTATTGAGATAAAAATAGGTGCTAATGTAATTGGGAAATATCTCCAATTTCCTAGCAATAATATTAATATAATGAATACTATGGGAATAACAATTGAATCTATTGCTTTTAGATCCTTTTCATTGTTTTCAATCAAATCCATTCGTAGTTCAGCCATTCCTGTAGTATATAATTCCCCACCCAGAAATTCATAATCTGATACAAATTCTCTCAGTTCTGCAGCTGCATCTGCTTGGAAATCACCGTCTCCGTTTAAGTATAACGTTATAAATGTGGTTGAATTATCTGTACTGATAAATTGAGTTTTTAACAATGCAAATTCAGGTCTGTCAAAAATATAATATCCTGCAATCTTAGTTAGTTCTTTTGTTGTCGAATTATACGTTTGCTGCGTAAACGTTATCAGTGCTTGAGTAAACATCATCGTTTCCGTGCTCAAGACTGTTTCTCCATCTTCGTTATGAATTAGTACCACATGGCTTTGATCTGTTTCTATTTCCGGAAAATAATCAGACAGTAAGTTATATCCTTCATCTGCTGTTGATCCTTCCGGTGGTGGAATATCGTCTGTTAATCTATTAATCAGATTAGGTGAGTATAAGGAGATAAATAGTATGGCTACTATTCCCCAGAATACTACAACATGATACTTCCTTTTATCCAAAAAATTATTTAATTTTTCAAATTCTGTCATTTTTTTATCACCGTAGTTATTTTTTCCATTATATGGAAAACCAATTCTATATTATGGAAAAACTTATTTATACTTTATGGTATATGAAATATGAGACGTGAAAAAGAAGCTTGGTGAGAAAAAGAAGGGCTAAGCGTAAATTATAAAAAGGTAAAAGAAGAAAGGATAAATGGAAAATGAGCGATAGAGACAAAGCAAAAAAAGAAGAAATAGAGCTAAATGAGCTGTTAAACATTTCAGTGTCGGAATTAATAATACTTCAATTTTTGCAAAGAACAAGAGAATCAATGGTGAGATATGAATTATTAGAAGAAATAAACGAAATATTAGGTTCAGAGAAAAATATTTCATCATCAAGCTTTTACTTAAAATTAGATAAGCTTGAAAGTAAAGGATTAATTTCATATGTAAAGGGAAAGGGGAAAAAACCATTAGTAAAGGCAAACGAAAACTCAACAGATGTTCTAAATCAAATCAATAATCTAACATTCTATGCAAAATTGGATACATTTCAGCTAATGGAAGAATTTGCAAAAGATATACAATCAAGAGTGGGGATAAATACAAAGGGGTCATTACTAGTTATTAGTTTTGAAGAACAGTTAGATAGACGAAAAACTAATCTATTATTTTCACAAGTAAAAGAGGGTTATGTGCTAACAGATGATGAATCATTTCATAGGTTTTATGGGCGATCTCAAGTTAAAAATGTCAAACAGACAAAAATACATGAAGGAAAAATAAGAGAAGCAGAAGACTTCTTTGATACATGTGTGTTGATAGGGATAGGAAAAAATAGAGAATTTCATGGGTATAAGGTAGGTCATTGGCTAAATGAAGCAAAAAGAGTGCTAAAACCAGGGGGATTAATAATATCAATGACAATATCTGATATACCTCAAACCGGTCATATTATTGCTGATTCGCTTCTTGAGGAGATAAGAAAAAGTGAGTTATTAAATGTCATTAGTAAGGCTGAATTTGAAGAAGAAATGGTAAAAATCAACCTTAAAGAGTTGAAAATACAAGAATACAAATGTGTATTAGTAGCGACTGGAAAAAAGTAGAAAGAAGTGAAAAGAGAAAAAACCATATGTTGTAACGGCAAGCATCACTTTTAAAGACAAAAATGACATAATACTATTCTTTACTAGCTGGTTTGTAACCATAATAAGTACCCATACTAGCGTTGTAACCTAATTGTCTAAGATATGAGAATAAAATTCCTTTGTGTAGTGAAAGATGTTCCAATAATTCAATAAGCAGATGGTTATAGCTCCTATTTTCATCTTCATAGAAGAAATGAAGATCTTTCTTATCCATATCTTGCGGTAGTATTCCTTCAAAATAAGTTATAACATAATTTAACCCATTTTCAAGAAATGTAGCTGCATCTTCAGAGTTTTTTATGTTAGCATTTAGTTCAAAACCTTTTACTGCATCAAAACTCATTAATTCACCTTTTCCTATTCTAATATCTGTGTCTAGTAATGTACCGAGATGTGTAATTATTTCAAGTACAGATCGCCCTCCATAAGTTGGTGTCCAATCTAGATCAGTGTCATCAATAGAACGAATTAAGGTGGTTGCTCCATTAACAGCTTTTTTTAAATATTGTAAAAACTCATTTTTCATTTTAATCACTTAACAATTAGTAATTTATTTATTAACTATATTTAACTATTGTGCAGAGTCCACTTCAGAAGATCAAATTATTGTTTTAACAAATTAGTCCAATTACACTTAAAAATCTCAGATGATTGTTTAATGTAGATGGAAAACTATTACACTTTGCTTAAATTGTTTGAGGAAATTGAGTTAATCTCTTCAATTGATGAACTTCTTTACTGGGATCAATCCACATA
>DAOWED010000196.1 GCA_030638685.1 Candidatus Heimdallarchaeota archaeon
AGCTAAATCCATCCCTTGAAACGCATTATAATCACCTAAAATGGCATAAATACGGTTAATGGTTTGTCCAGTTGTATTATTGGTGCTGCGTAATAAAATTTCATTTTTAGGACTTCCTATAATACTACTTGCGCCTAAAAAGACAACGGTTAGTATAAAAAAATATAAGCCAAAGGCCCACAAGGATGCTGCACCGATCCATGATGCAATTTTTTTGTTACCTTTGAGTAAAAAAACTAAATAGTAAAGTAATCCTAAGATAGGGAGTAAAATAACGGTTATTAGCATAATTCTCAATTGAGTTATACTTAATGATGTTGTTGACATAAATAGGAAGTGTTTATTTAATATATAAGAGTTCTTATTAATTATAAGCGGAGTATATTAATGCATTGAAAAATATAGATGAAAATTGAAAGAAGGAGATCTAATAGAAGTATATAGGAAATGAAAAAAAATTCTTAACAATCAATAAATAAAAAAAACTTATATCTGTTTAACGGATTATTCTCTAAACTTGTAGATGAAATATCATGATTGCAAAAATAAAGGAATTAAAATTCGAGTCTGATTACTTCACATTGTTTAAACTAGCTAATAACTGCTATGCAGCTATAGAGAAGGAATACACTTTAACAGGAAGTAATACCGGATTTGTAGATTTGGGTGATAAAATAATTGTTTTTGATACTTTTCTGAACTTAGATGTAGCAAAAGATCTAATAAAGGCAGTTGAGGAAATAACCGGTAAAAAACCAGATTTTGTGATAAATTCACATTTTCATACGGATCACATCGTTGGAAATCAGCTATTCGATGTTCCCATCATTGCAATGGAGCAAACAAAAGAATCAATTGAAAAATATTTACCGGAAACAATGATAAAATTAAAAGCTTTGCCTGATGATTTTGTGGAAAAAAGGAGAGAGGAGATCAAATCCGAACAAGACCAAGACAATAAGAAGAATCTAGAAAATGAACTTAAGTTTATTGAAAACTTATTAAAACACAAAATAGAAGTTACTCCCCCTAATAAAATAATCAATGAGAATATAGTAATAGAAGGAAAAGAGGCTAATGCGGATATAGAGATTGTTGAAAATGCTCACTCGTTAGGAGATATCATTATGAAAATTGCAGATCAGAAAATTTGTTTTATGGGAGATTTACTTTTTTCTGACCAATTTACCTGGATAGGAAGTGGAAACCCGCATAATTTAATCGATATTACGAAAAAATTACTGCAAGAAGATTATGAGTATTTTATACCAGGTCATGGACCTATTTCAACAAAAAAAGATCTGAAGTTGCAATTAAAGTATCTTGAGGAGATTTTAGTTATTGCTAAACAGCGTTTGAAAGAAAACAAGTCCATTAAAGAAATTCAAATTTCAGATCTTTCAGCTGAATTTCAAGATTGGGACGACTTAGTCTTTAAATGGAATAATAATTTCTTGGAAACCTTTCTAAAGGCCGAAGAATAATATTTTCTTAAAACCATTCCTCTTTCTTTTTTTTTAAAATTTAATGTTTACATGTTTAGAGATTAACTAGTAAAACCTTTTCAAGTTAAAGGAAGTAAGTGTAAGAAGCCTTTCTAACATTTTTATGAAAGATACATCACTCTAGTAAATTCAATTTGAGTGCTTTATATAATCAACTCATATAAAAGGGATAGTTGTCAAGAGCAATGAACAAACGACGGAGAATGTGAATTGCTCAAAAATAACAACGGAGTGAATAAAAAATGTCAGTACCACGAGATAATGAACTTCCACCAGTCGACCCCCCCATGTAAAAGGCTTTTTGCTTTTTTCCCGACCGGAACGACTTAATCTGTCGAGCTTTTTAAGTTCGATTTGCGGGTAAAATTACCCCTACATCCCCCCCTTCTTTTGCTTTTCTCAAATTATGCTATCTTAATAATTCTGAAGGATCAACACCTCTAGCTCGAGCTCTCTGATTCATCCAATCAACCATTGTAGCTGGAGGATCGTTTTGATCTGAGGGATCTCTTGTAATTAATGTAAGTGCATCTTCAGGGCACTCAATTACACAAACTCCGCAACCTACACATCGATGATTAACTTTTGAGACATTATCTTCAAGATTAAGTGCTGAAAACTGACATCTATCAATGCAAATACCGCATCCGGTGCATAGTTCCTCATCTATCGATAAAACATAGTTTGAGTTAGCGAATGCATTAGGTTGTTCCCATTCGGTTAAACCTCTTAGTATGCCGCAACAGCACGTACAACAATTACAAATATAACCGGCATCACTTTGAGTATTCATAGTTGTATGAACTAAACCAGCATCTCGTGCTTCTTTTAGTTTCAACAGTGCTTCTTCTCTAGTAACAACTTGTACTACTGAACCATCTCGATAAGCATTTTCATGGGCCGAATAAGTAATGCATACTCTTTTTGGATAGGAACAATCATTCCCCAATAATTCTTGTTGCTCTTTACAAATACAATCTCTTACAGCCCAACTTTTTGACTTTTTGAGAATTTCTTCAGCTTCATCATAAGGATGAATATTCAATTCTGGATTAATTGCTTGGTTTACAGGTATAACTCTGAAAAATGGGGGAGAAGAAGAAAAAATATCCACTCCTTTGCTTTTCTGAAAATAGTCTTCTGCGAGCTGAGCAAACTCTTTATCCATCCTACCCAACTGATACTCGTAAATACCTACTGCAAAAGGGATCAAAGAGTAAGAGCGTTCATTTGTCGGTCCTTTTCCTCTTATCTGACCTTTCTTAATCATAACTTCCAGTTTTTCCGAAAGTTCTTCTTCAGGGATTTGTAATCGTGTAGCAAGAACACCAGTTTTTTCAGATATTAATTTCATCTGACTTGCAATGAAAGCTTCTTCTGAAGTGAAGATCCATTTCAAGAGTTTCAAATGTGTTCCGTCGGGGATAATTGCAAAACCATTAGGTATCTTATGTAAGGTTTGAGCTAATTTCTCATAAACATCGTCTTGTGATTCTAAAGCCATAATAATTTCTCCGGTAGATATAGTAAAAAAGTTAACTAAATTATTAGTTATGTTTTCACATATTAAGTTTTTCAGCAAAATTGGCAATTATTAAGCAAGAAAATTCCTTGCTAGCTCCTCAAATGCACCCACGGTTAGTTTTAATGTCCCTAGGCTGATTCTTTCATTATCACCATGAACAGATTTACCTATTGTTTCAAAAGATAACTCGTCATCAAACATTCCAAAACAATAACTTTCAATACCTTTCTCTCGTAGAAATCTACCGTCTGTTCCCCCAGATAATAACATTGGAACTATCTTTGCCTCGGGGTTAAATTTCTGTAATGCTTTTTCCATAGCTTCAAAAAAGCTATTATCAATAGGACTTACACTTCCTTCCATGAAAGACCACCCTCCTTCTTCTGGAGCTAGGACAGTTATTTCCACTTCTTCACTCATTGAACCAAGAGCTTTTTTCAATTCGTTCATAATATAATCTAAGTCCTGACCGGGTAAAGCTCTAACGTCTAAAGTTAATTCCGCACTTCCCGCAATAACATTTGTTTTTGTACCACCTGTACAGATATTAGGTGAAATAGTCATTCTTGAGAGAGCATGAAGGCTCTTAGCTGTTCCTAGTTCACCTGATTTTACCAGCTTATTCAAAATAAAAGGAAGAGTTACTTTGTTAGTAGCAAGAAGTTTTGAAATTTTACTGCCACCTAATCCGTCCATTAGTTGTTTGATATAAGTAGTATCAACTTTGGCTTTATAGTTCTCCAATCGCTGAACGGCTTCACTCATTTTCAAGATAGCATTTGATGCCTTAAAAGGTGCTGAACCATGTCCTTCTTCTCCTTTAAACTTCAGAGTTAACCAAATTGTTCCTTTTTCACCTACCATGACAACATATTTGTTTGGTTGGATAGGTATCCCTCCTGTTTCTGTTATTGAATAATCAGCTTTTATTTCCTCAAAATGGTTATCAAC
The DNA here is from genome assembly GCA_030638685.1 of Candidatus Heimdallarchaeota archaeon. GTDB lineage: Archaea > Asgardarchaeota > Heimdallarchaeia > Heimdallarchaeales > DAOWED01 > DAOWED01. The sequence goes on from DAOWED010000196.1 coordinate 3,982, forward strand.
TATCCACTTTGCACCATGAAATCCTCCGGCTTCCTCATCAGCTACTGCTAAATAAACGAGGTCTCCTTTGGGTTTAAACTCGTGATAAAGTTTGGCAAAAACCACTGCTTGACAAGCAACTGTAGCTAACATATCTACTGCCCCCCTTCCCCAAATACAATTATCCTTAAGTTCCCCTCCAAAAGGATCAACGGTCCAATTTTCCTCATTTTCCACAGGAACTACATCAACATGGGATGGACCAAACATTAAACTCGGTGCCTTTGGATCCGAGCCTTTAAGACGAGCTACTATATTTCCTCGTTCAGGAGTTGATTCAAATACTTTCGTCGGGACATTTTTATCAGAGAAATAACGTTCAAGTGTTTTGATAGAACGCATTTCATCCCCGGGAGGATTAACACATTTGTTTTTTATCAATTCTCGTAAGAGAGGCACGATTTCATCAATTATGTCAGCCATAAATTAACTCAACTAACATTAATTATAAACTATCGTGCAAAAACTACTTCTTTCATTAAACTTCGACTTGACCACTAAAAATCAAACAAATCAATTAATCTAAAATACAATATACTTCTCAAAGTAATAGCTATAGTAGTTTATATCTCAAATATTTTAGGTAAATATTGTGCTAAAGTGAAAGACAAGAACGCTTCACTGGATAGAGGAGGGGAAGCTCCAAAGTTTGATAGTGCAATAAAATTTACCAAAAAAGAGTGAAGACTTTCAGCAGAGTCAAAAGAAGCTATTTTAGTCAAAGTGTCGAGTCCTGCCTCATAAAATAATTTTCCTCGGATTTTTTTAACACCAGGAATTCGGGCTAAATTAGCTAGTTTAACAAGCTTAGTGACTTCTTCATATGAAAGATCGGTTAAGTCAGCTAACTCTTCCCGGGCAGTAACAGAAAGGCCAGAATAAAGCAACTGCTCAGCTGATCGAATGTTTATTTTACGGAAAGAAAGAGCTACTTCTTTACTTTCTGCCAAATCTGCAATACGGTAGTCTTTAAGATAGAGTTGACCTATTATTTCTCGAGTAGCATTGAAAAGATCATGATTGGAAATGTACTTAAGATAACTACGAATTGCCCAGAAAACTTGAGGAAGAGTTTTGTAAGAGGTGTTTGCTTCTTTAAAAGAATGAAGATCAGACTTTGAAAAAGTGTCAAGTGTAAGTCCTCTTTCTGCTAAATAATTTGAAAAGAAGGTGAGTCCTCTAAGATAACGACCTATAGATCTTTCACTTTTCTTTTCTGAGAGCAAGAACTCAATAAAATCTTCTTCATCCATTAAAGATCAGTAGAAGTAAGCAATTAAAAAACTCTTTTAAAAGGCAACCAAGCAATTAAAGAGAGTTCTAACCAAATCTATCAAAAACTTCTAAGAAATGAAAAATAAGTAAAAGTAATAATTTTAGTCTTGGTTATTGCTTCCTTATAGCATCCCAACAGGCATGGGCTGCTATTTTCATAACTTCATCTGTAAGATCCATTATTCCAGAAATATGTTTCTTAGCTAAAGCAATACCTACTTCAAAAGTTAATGAAGTAAGGAGTTCCATAGGAATAAGTTTGATTTTTCCTTCCTCTACTGCTTTCTCAATCATAACAATTAAAGGTTTAATGATTTCAAAAAATTCTTCTTCAAAGTCTTGCTTTAAGAGAGGAGAGTGGGCATATTGCTCCATAAAGTTCGTTTCATAAGGATGTTCTTTGTAGTATTGAACTGTTCTGATCCACATGTTTATGA